>JAVCDJ010000030.1 GCA_030765845.1 Candidatus Stygibacter australis | reverse complement strand
ACATTGAGAATGCGTTTTTTTATGGGGGATGGATGATAAGTAATAAATATTTAGTTTTTATTTTGTTAATAGGGCTTTCAATCAGTATTTTGTCAGGTCAGGAATTAAATCAGCTTTCTATTGTGGGTAAGGCAATCCGGGCAACGGGCGAGATCGTGCCTGGTGATAAACTGGATGCTAATAAAAATCAGGCAGCTCTGGTTTCATTTATCACTGATCTGGATGTTGATATGGATTTTCGTCCCTGGAACGGGGCAGTGGGCAAGATCACTAATCCGGCAATGGGCAGATGGAATGTGTATGTATCACCCGGTGAACGGGCTATTGATGTGCATGCCGAAGGTTTTGAGCCTTTGAAAGTAGTGCTTTCATCCTTTGGGATAAACAGTGTAAAATCTGGGGATGTTTATCATCTGAAACTTACAGGTGAGAAGAAAGCTGAGCAGATACCGGTTGTTATTACCAGTAATCAATCTGGTGCAGATATATTTATTGATGACGAATTACTGGGAACTACACAAAATAAAATGCTGACTATAAGTGTGAATCAGGGAGAACGGGTAATTAGAATTACTAAGGATGGCTTTGCAACTCAATCAATTACGGAAGAGGTGTCAGTAATTAATAATTCCTTCCATTTTGAGTTAGTGCCAGCGATGCCGGCTGTTGTGAAAATAACATCTGAACCTGAGGGAGCGTCAGTTACTATTGACGGTAATATGAAAATGGGCGTAACTCCGCTGGAAAGTTTCTATGATGCCGGCACTTATACTATTCGGATCGAAAAAGAAAACTATGAAACTATTAATGAGCAGATCACGATCATTGAGCCTGAAACTAAGAAGCATTATAAACTGACTGATATTAGAGCTACGCTGACGGTGAATACCAATCCCAATGCGACTGTGAAACTTAATGGAAATGATTATAAAGGAGGAATTGATAAACTTTTGTTGCTTCCTCAAACCATAAATTTTAAGATCGAACAGGAATTTTGCGAAACCATTGAAGAAACTTATACATTGAAGAAGGAAGAGGTGAAAGTATTTGAACTATATCCAGAAGATATTGCAGCAATATTGACGGTGAAAACCCATGACAACGCGACAGTTAAATTTAAGGGAGAGAGTTACAAGGGTGGAGTTTCTAATAAGAAAGTAGCACCTCAAGTATTAGAAATTGAGGTAACAATGCCCAAAGTTGAGCCATTAAAGCGTGTAATTACCCTTAAACCTAAAGCAGAAGAGACAATAGAGATGTATCCGGAAGTGCAGACAGGTGTGATCCAGGTGATGTGCATTCCCGCAGATGCAAAGATAGAACTTACAGGAGATGCAGGGGAGCATTATGCTTCAATTGGCAGGAAGACTTTTACTGATGTGCCAGTAGGGGAATATGAACTGATTGTTAGTGCTGATGGCTATAAAACTCATAAAGAGGAATTCCGTCTGACTGCAGATGAAACTATACAAAAGCAAGTTACATTGGAAGAAGGTAGTGATGTTCCAGAATGGATGGTATTTGTGGAAGGTGGCACTTTCCAGATGGGTGGCACAAGTAGTGATGATAATGGAAAACCAGTGCATAGTGTGACAGTGAGTGATTTTTATATAGGTAAATATGAAGTAACTCAGAGTGAATATGAATCTGTGATGGGTAAGAATCCTGCTAAGTTTAAACAAACTGGAAAAGATGCACCAGTAGAAAATGTAAGCTGGTATGATGCAGTGGAGTTCTGCAACAAGTTGAGTGATCAGGAAGGACTTGATCGTTGTTATACTGGTTCAGGTAAAAATATCAAGTGTGTTTTCAATGCTAATGGTTACCGATTGCCAACAGAGGCTGAATGGGAGTATGCAGCACGTGGTGGTAATAAAAGCAAAGGTTATAAGTATTCTGGCAGTAATGATATTGGTAGTGTAGCCTGGTATGATAATAACTCTAGAAATAAAATACATAGTGTTGGCCGTAAGAAAGCTAATGAGCTGGGTATTTATGATATGAGTGGCAATGTATATGAATGGTGCTGGGATTGGGATGGAGCTTACAGCAGCGGTACGCAGAATGATCCACATGGTCCAGGTTCTGGCTCTGACCGTGAGTATCGGGGTGGTAGCTGGCGCGTCAATGCCAGTTTCTGCCGCATAGCTAATCGCATTTGCTACTCCCCTGGCTACAGCCCCGACCACCTCGGCTTCCGCCTTGCCTGCAATTCTAAATAGGATCAGGATTAAGGAAATTGTCTGAATCAGGATTTACGGAAGAATAATTGAAAATGGAAAATGAAAAATTGAAAATTAAATGTAAGGCAAGAGCAGGGATGGTCGCAAATAGCGAGTAATACAGGTTACCAGAAGAAGGTGAGTTGGAAAAAGAGTCAACTTGTGCAAAAATTGCACAAGTTCAAATGGAAGGAATAAGACAATAATATAAGAGAGAGGTAGGATGAAGAAGTATTTAATAGTTTTGGTATTAGTTATTATTGTTTATGGTTATTGTATAAGTCCGGCGGAGATTAAGGGCAGCGGTGATTATTATTATGGCGAGGTGCTGGGTAGTGAGGGTATTAAGGAGCTTGGCGATGCTAAGGATAAGGCGCTTCTAAGGCTGTCGCAGAATATCAGTGTGATGGTGTCAGGTGACTTTGAATCTTCCAAGGTGGAAGTGAATGGTAAATTATCTGAGAGCGTGGAAAAGATCATGCGAACTTATTCGGGGATTACATTGAAGAATTTGAAGCCTTTGCAATCCTGGGAAGATGGGGGATGGCAGGTGCTTTATTATCTGCATCAGGATTCGCTTGCCAGCATTTATAATGAGCGGAAGCGGACAATATTTTCCATGTATGAGAAGGCAGTGGAAAATGAAGAGAAACAAAACCTTTCTAATGCTTTGCAGTGGTATTATTATAGTTTGATATTGATGAAATCCATACCTATGGAGCGGATAGAATACCAGGGCAAAGATTTGCGGTTGGAAGCTGCTGAGCGTATTGAGCAGATCATAGAAAATGTGAAATTTATTTATGAGCAGGATAAAATGGTACAGGATAATATCCGGAATGTGTATCTGCGGGTGGAATATGAAGGTAAGCCGGTGAAGCTGCTGGAATTCAGTTATGTTGTGAAAGGCTCGCCAGTGGGAGAGAAGGTAAGGGATGGTAGAGTGTGCTGCCGGTTGACGGGTGCCAGCATCACTTATGACGAACTGGAAGTGGAAATTCAATATCGTTTTGCCAGAAACCGCAGGCAAATGACAGAAGTAGAGCAGCTTTGGGAGGCAATTGTCAAACCGGATTTTACCAATAAGCGTAAAATAAGCCTGGAAAAAACCCAAAAAACAGAAAAGCAGTTAGAGAAATATGCTATCGAGCAAAAACCTCAATACGAAAAGGCAGAGCTGAAACTGAGTTGTACGGATAAGGATAATTGTCCGGTAACCAAAGAAATAGCAAGCTCGGTAATTGACTTGATAGAGAGCTTTCAAAACAGTGATTTTGCCACAAAGTATGCAAATGATGAATTTCTGCAGCATAAGCTGACTGAAATATGTAAATATAATCAGATCGAAGTGATAGATAATGAATATAATTATGCCATTAATAAGACTTATGAAGGCTGGGAAGCCAGGACAATACCGGTGTATTGCAATTATCCCAGTTTAAATCAGCGGGGCATGGAATACCTGGTGCTTGATTTTAACAAAGAGGGTATTTTGCAGGATGTAAATTTCAGTGTATTTTCAGGATTATATGAAAATCACGTAGGAAAGTTTAAAGATGATCAGCATGATAATGATGAGGCATATCGTCATCGGCAGGTGCTGGTGAAGTTTTTGGAGAAATACCGAACCGCATATTTGGACAGAGATATTGCTACCTTGAACCAGATATTTGCTGAAGAAGCTATAATTATAGTGGGTAGAGTGCTAAAAGAAGGTGAACCAGAGCATAATTATGAGTATGGGAAAACGGAATTACAACCGGAAATAGATTATCTGGAAATGACGAAGCAAGACTTTATGCTACGTCAGGAGCAGATATTTGAGCAGCAGCAGGATATTCTTCTGGGTTTCAGCAGTTGTGAATTTAATCAGAAGAATACTGAGAAAGATGTGTATGGCATATCCATGCGACAGCAGTATTCTTCCACGGGTTATTCAGATGAAGGTTATCTTTTTCTGCTGGTGGATTTTAAGGGAGACGAGCCAATGATCTATGTGCGCAGCTGGCAACCATCAGAATGGAGTGAAAATCAGTTAATAAAATTGTCCAATTTCAGAGTGACTAATTAGGAATATGGAACAGCGTAGCCACGAATTGCACGGATGAGCACGGATAAGAATACCTTGCGAATGATTACTAAACCTTCGCAATGGTAGGATTTACAGATAATGTAATGTAAGAATTATCAACCACTGAACACACTGAATACGCGGGAGAATAGACCAGCTAAGCTACCGATATATTCTGCGTAACCAGAGCATCCTTGCTCTGGGTGGGGGAGGAGAACAAGACCAGGGATGGTCTTGATACAACGAGTGATAACAGGTCGCCAGGAGTCTTGCCCGGAGTACCGTTCAAAACTCCTGCTAAGTGGGTTGGATTGAGTGAAAATGGTGTATTTTGCGATATAATCTTATGTAACTCGTTATCTGGAATAAAAGTTGCTACAAACTATATAAATAATGTAGTTAAGGATTGATGATGAAAATAAAGATAATGTTATGTTTACTATTTAGCCTGATAATTGTCCTGAATGCAAACAGTGTTAACAATTTCATGGCTGATAATATTGAATGCGTAAAAAATGAGGAAGCAACTGAATTACAGTTTAGTATTCCTGATTATCAGATAGAGGAAATAGAAGCCGAAGGTAACAGTTATCAGCGGATCATCACTACTGGTGGGGGAGAATATGCCTTACCTGGATATCCTGAAGTGCCATGTTTCAGCACCTTGGTGGCAGTACCGGATCAGGGAAGGATAGGATTTGAAATTATCTCTGTTCAGCAGACAATCGAAGAAGAAATCAGGTTATATCCGCGTCAAAACCTGCAATCTGAAAGTCAGCCACCTGACCGTAGCTTTGTGATCAATGAAGATGTTTACGGCAGTTATTCCATATATCCTGAATCCGCTGCCATGACAGGAGAGCCTGTGATCATGCGTGATTACCGTTTGGTGCGTGTAACCTTCAATCCTTTTCAATATGATGCATTAAGCAGAAATCTGATCATCAATCAGCAGATAACAGTGCGGATATTTGCAGAAGATCAACCGGGAATTAATGAAATTACAAAGGTGAAAAAACCTTCACGGGCTTTTGATAAGTTGTACAGTAAAACTGTAGTGAATTATGAAAGTGTCAAAAGAACAGAAGAATTTCAGAAACCCTGTATCCTATATATCTATTATAATAATAACACAGTGGAAGATTATCTGCAGTACCTGGTGGACTGGCGTCAGCAAAAGGGTTTTGAAGTTCACACTGCCTCTCTTTCTCAAGCCGGTAATTCAGCAAATAATATTCAGAATTATATTCAGGATGCTTATGATGACTGGGAGAATCCACCAGAATATGTATGCCTGGTGGGAGATGCCAATGGCAGTTTTACTATCCCCTGTTTCTGGATAGATACAGGTGAAACGGATAATGATTTTGTGATGCTGGAAGGTAATGATATCTTACCGGATGCAGCTATCGGGAGGATCCCTTTTGATACAACAACCCAACTGGCAAGTATAATTTCTAAGATAATAAATTATGAGAAAGAACCATATATGGGAAATACTAACTGGTTTAACCGGGCATTAATGGTGGGAGATCCATCCACGTCCGGTACTTCCTGTATTGATACCAAGCTATATGTGGACGATATGATGGCAATCACAGCTCCCAATATAGATCCTATAAATGTGTTCAGCGGCAATTACTCTTCGAGTATAAACATCAATTTAAATCAGGGTTGTGTTTATTTCAATTATCGCGGTCATGGTGATTTCAGCGGTTGGAGTGTTAATGCAATAAATAACCTTACTAATGGAAGTATGTTACCAGTAGTTGTATTCCTCACCTGCGCGACGGGGTCTTATGCCAGTTATGGTGACTGCATGAGTGAACGTTTTCTGAAGGTGGGTTCTACAACAAATCCTATGGGAGCAGTGGCAGCAATCAGTACAGCAACAAGTCTTACGCATACCACGTATAATAATTGTATTGATCAGGGAATCTGGACGGGATTATTCGTTGATGAGAATTGGGACATGGGAATGGGTTTGATGCGGGGAAAACTTAATATGTACATAAATTTCCCCACTAATCCAGCAAACGCTCAGCATCAGTTTATTTCCTGGAATAATCTTATGGGAGATCCGGCAATGGAAATTTGGAGTGACGTACCAGAGCAGCTTAGTGTGGTCTGTCCTGAGCAATTAAATCCGGGGATGTCTCAAATAGAGGTTCAGATATTATCAGGTGGATATCCGGTTGAAAATGCCCTGGTAACACTTTTAGATGAAGAGGAGAATTCAATATCTGTATATTCTGAAGCATCAGGTTCTGCCTGGATTTCTTTAGAAGATCTTACTGCTGGTGAACTGATGCTTACAGTAAGTAAACATAATTTTGTTCCCTGGCAAAGTGAACTTGAACTGGCTGATGATATTGAATATTTTTCAGCGGATTTTCAGGTGATAGATAATGTGACTGGTAATGGTGATGGATTGGCCAGTCCGGGAGAAGAAATTGAACTGCAGCTTAGTTTAACGAGTTATTTCAGTGAAAATATCAGCGATCTCACTTTGACTGCCCAATCATCAACCCCCGGGATTGAGTTCACTAATAATAGTCTTGATATATCTGAAATTGAAGCTAACGGGACATATACAACGGATCCCAATATCAGTTTAATTTTACCGGATAATATTACAGGAATAGATGACCTGATCATTGATTTCACTCTCGCTGGCTCGGGTGAGATCTGGACGTTCCGTTATTCTGATACTGTATTTGCACCCAGTCTACTTCTGGAAGATTATGAACTGAGTATATCAGGACATTTTGATCCTGGAGAAGAAACTGATCTTATAGTATATCTGCTTAATGCCGGTCAGCAATTAGCTTCTAATGTGAATTTAGAATTAGCGAGTAATAACCCAAAACTGGTGGTTTCTGATATTTCTGGTTATTGTGGACAAATTCCCAGTGCGAGCATAGGAAATAATTTTGCTGACCCATTTCATATAATTGCCCAATCAGATATAATTCCAGGTACTCAAATAGAATTAACCTTACATATCACGACACCTGAACTTGATCATCCCTCAGTTACTTTTTTAATTACTGTAGGTGAAGCGGGAATCGGGGACCCTCTGGGTCCTGATGGAGGAGGATATTACTGCTATGATCAGTCAGATATTGGCTATATAGATTGCCCTGAATATAACTGGATAGAGATTGATCCGGTTTACGGGGGACAGGGGACAGTATTAAATTTATATGATAATGGCAATACAGGAGATACAGAAGTGGTTGATATCCCGATCAGTTTCAAATTTTATGGTATAGATTATGATGAAATATCTATCTGTTCCAATGGCTGGATATCACCAGGTGACACAGGAATTCGGGATTTTATGAACTGGTCAATTCCAGGTCCAGGGGGACCTTCACCAATGATCGCACCATTTTGGGATGATCTGATAACATCTACTGGAAATGTGTGCTATTATCATGACCAGGTGAATCATACTTTTATTGTCGAATGGTCGCGTTTGCGGATAGATTACAGCTATTCGGAAGTTACATTTCAAGCGATAATTTATGACTCAGATCATTATCCATCAACTGGTGGAAACAGTAATCTGCTTTTTCAATATGAAG
The DNA here is from genome assembly GCA_030765845.1 of Candidatus Stygibacter australis. Taxonomy (NCBI): domain Bacteria; kingdom Pseudomonadati; phylum Candidatus Cloacimonadota; class Cloacimonadia (SeqCode); order Cloacimonadales (SeqCode); genus Candidatus Stygibacter; species Candidatus Stygibacter australis. Next base: position 31,145 of record JAVCDJ010000030.1, on the reverse strand, counting down.
AATTCAATAATGATGATCAGGGTTCTTATGGTGGATATTATGTCCTTCATGGCCAATTTGCCACGATAGGAATAGAAGATCACACCAGTACACACGGGCTTGAATATACCTATAATAATGTTTATCCTGTTCAGGCAGATCAATTGCAGGATGGCTCTGCTATCTTTTTTACAAGCGAGCCGATACCTTATGAAGAAGCCTATCTGGTGCTCTATGGAGACAATGTGATCGATAGCGGAGGGGATGGTCAGATTGATTATGGAGAAAACGCTGAGATCTTGATCTCGCTGAATAATATTGGTCAAGGGGCAGCAGAAAATGTTAGTGCTATAGCTGCTCTGGAAGATGATTATGTTATTCTCACTCAGGATTCAATAACTTATCCAGACATTCCTGGAGGTGAATTTCTATATCCCGAAACAGGATTTGAAATAGAAGTAAGTAATGATTGCCCTGATGGTCATCTGATTGATCTTGAGATCACTGTTTACTACAATGGAATTTCCTTTACGGGGAACAGAACTTATACCATAAATGCACCTGATCTGGAACCGGGATATACATTTATTATGAATGATGATAATAATAATCAGATGATTGACCCGGGAGAATCATTTGATCTGGGAATTGTGATCAATAATACTGGTGGTGCAGCAGTGTTTTCTCCGATATTTTCTGCCTATCCTATGGATCCTGCTCTTAGTCTTGGACAGCCATCTAATCAACTAAGTGAGATACCTGGCAGTAATCAATCATATCTTATTTTTCCTGCCTCTGTGGATAATTCGGTTGAAGAAGGTGATAATCTGGAATTTCTGCTGAATGTTGATGGTGATTTTGATTTTAATACTGGATTTGATTATGCAGTCACTGTTGGTGTATCCCTAGAGGATTTTGAAAGCGGAGATTTTTCCCGCTTCCCCTGGGAAACTGGTGGAGATGCAGATTTCACAATCTCTACTACATCTCATAATGGTAATTATGCAGCCGTAAGTGGTGATATCGGAGATAATCAAATCACCTGGCTGGAAGTTGATATCATTACTTCTCAGCCTGGCGAGATAGCGTACTGGATGTATGTATCCACTGAATCTTATTGGGATGTGGTAAGCTTCTATATTGATGAAATTATTCAGGATGACTGGAGTGGTCAAACTGGCTGGATGTTTTTGGAATATGATCTGCCAGTGGGGCAATATACTTTGAAGTGGGAATATGAAAAGGATATCGGAGTTGAAGGAGGCTCTGATTGCTTCTGGCTTGATGATATACAATTTCCTGCAGCAAGCGGAAATGCTCCCGAAGTATTACTGATAGATACGGCGGAATTCTCTTTTGAACTGGCTGATAATGCAACTGACTCAGCTCAACTAGGATTATGGAATATTTCTTCTTTTCTAGGACAATTTGAGCTCAGGATCGAACCATATGAGACTTCCTGGCTTTCTCTTACTCCAGATGAGGGGTTTGTTACTCCCAATGAAACGGTTTATGTTGAGATTAATTGTGAGCCCCAGGGTCTTGAAAGCGGAGATTACAGTGCTTCGATATATGTAAGTGATAATTTTGGAAATGAATCTACTCTTCCGGTTTATCTTTCATATACAAGCACACCCAATTCAGATACTGATATCCCTGAAGTAACCTCATTCAATGGTAATTATCCCAACCCATTCAATCCTGAAACTACTTTTGCTTTTCAACTTGCCCAAACTCAATTTGTAAATCTGGATATTTATAATATTAAAGGACAAAAGGTAAAATCCCTGGCATCTGAAGAATTTGCTCCCGGATATTATACTATTACCTGGAACGGCAAGGATGATAATAATCGAAAACTGGCTTCTGGTATATATTTCTCTTCTTTCCGAAGTCCTCAGATAAGTAAATATTCTAAATTATTACTTTTGAAATAAAGAAAAAAGTCCTGGCTGGTAAAAAATCAGTCAGGACTTTATATTATCAACTGAGCTTAGATCTCAAAATCCAATCCCAGTTCCTCGATCATTATCTGCATATTCCGGTATAGTGCATCATTCACTTCCACGCCATTTGCTCTAACTTCTTTTTCGATTTCAAATTCTTTTTCACCTGCCACCCAGATCCTATTCTTATCCGGTCTCAAGGCAGAATTCTGCATTTGGCGCATAATATCTCCGGTTATTTTTTTGAAATCTTCCACGTCAGTGAATGCTTCGATATTAATCGCCTGGAAATAATGTCCCAGATTATGCGTTACCGGCTTGCCTTCTTCATCAAATCCTGATAGGTCACCCAGATATTTACCATTCTGCAAAGCTGCTGACATGATCTCAACCATCATTGCCAGTCCATAACCCTTGTGACCACCCGTTTCTTCCTCTTTTCCACCCAAAGCCAATAGGGCTGCTTTCTTAGCGATCAGGTCTTTCAATATTTGCTTGGTGTCAGTACTGGTTTCACCTTTATAATTCATCACCCATCCTTCAGGTGTAGGTTTATTTGCTCGATCAAGCACCTCTATCTTCCCCCGCTGGGTGATAGATGTTGCTGCATCATACACAAAAGGATATTCCAGATCACTGGGTGCGCCAAAGGCTATCGGATTTGTTCCCAGCATAGGCGTTATCCCAAATAATGGGCAGATAGAAGGTCGCGCATTGGTATATGATAAACCGATCATATTTTCCTTAGCTGCCATCAAGGCATAATATCCGGCTATTCCATAATGAGTGGAATTACGCACAGCCACAGCACCAATACCATACTTCTTCGCTTTTTCTATAGCTGTTTTCATTGCTTTATGGCCTACCACATGACCCATGCCATGATTACCATCCCACACGCTGATTGCTGCCATATCTCTAATCACATCGATTTTGGTTTCAGGAAATAATATCCCATCCTTAAACCTGTCATAATACATCTTAAGTCTGCCTGATCCGTGAGACTTTATTCCCCGTAAATCACTCGTTATCAGCACATCTGCACATATCTTCGCATCATCTTCAGGTACACCGCAACCAGTGAATACTGCCTGCATTAAACTGTAAATCTTCTCAATCTTGATTTTCCTGATCATAATCTTTTCCTTTATTTTTTAATTTTGTTACTAATTCCATCAACAATCTGCAGCGCTCTACGTCCAGATCATTACTCCATAAACCATCTATTTTCAGGTAACTGCCGATGATAAAACCGTCAGCTAAATCCCAATATTCTGCTAAATTATCATTCGTTAGTCCAGAACCGATCAGAACCTGGCAATCAACTGCTTTTCCCACTCTTTCCAGTTCCGCTTTATCTGCCGGACTGCCTGTACTAATACCCGTCACGATCGCACCATCTGCCAGGAAGAATTCTGCAGCTTTTGCTGTTTCTGCAATATCAATATCAGCCGTGATAGCATGAGCAGAATGCTTCTTTTTGATGTCACAATATATTTTAACCTCTTCTGCTCCTATCTGACGACGGTAGCGTTGCAATTCTCCCGCATCTCCATTCATCATCCCTTCGTCTGATATCTGAGAAAATATATAGCCTTCCGCCCGGATAAAATCCAGTTCGCAGATTGAAGCAATTGCCAAGGCTGCTTTATTCGCTCCAGCCAGTACCTGGATACCAATTTCACTATCAGTGATTGAACGCACTGCAGTACTTACTGCGGTCATTCCGGAGATGATCTCTGCTCCCACCTGTCTGTTAAGATACGGCAGATCGTGCATATTTTCCAGGATAATACCATCAAATCCATACTCAAGTAATAATTCAGCCTCTTTCACTGCTTTTCTGATGATATCAGTCATGCTTCCGCGAAAGTGTGGTGTTCCCGGCAAAGCCCCCACATGCACCATCCCATATACCTTTTTAAAAGTTCTTGTTTTCATGTTTAATCCATTATATTTACACTTTTTTAAATACATTAATAATTTTCTCAATCAAATCTCTCATGTCAAGAATTATTGGATAATCCCAAAAGAATTGACCAATAAAAAAAATTATATTTTCTGGTAACTGATTAATTAACTGGAGTAAATATGAAACCTGTGATCGCTTTTATTTATGATTTTGATGGTACTTTGTCACCGCGGAATATGCAGGAATATGACTTCCTGCCGCAATTAGGTATAGAACCTCAGGAATTCTGGGAAACTGCCAATAAACGGGCTGTAGAAAATAATGCTGATACTATCCTGGCTTATATGATGCTGATGCTGGAAAAATGTGCCGGAACCAGTTGCGTGAAACTCACCAAAGATAAATTAGCTGGTTATGGCAGGAGTATCGAATTTTTTGCAGGAGTGGAAAGCTGGTTTGACAGAGTGAATGAATATGTTCAAAGCAAAAACATGTTGGCAGAACACTACGTACTATCTTCTGGCATCAAGGAAATGATCGCTGGCTCCCGGATAGCAAAATATTTCAAAGAGATCTTTGCCTGTTCATTTATTTACAACGATCAGGGTGTGGCAATTTCACCAGGAGTTGCCATTAATTATACTGGTAAAACTCAGTTTCTGTTCCGGATCAATAAAGGCGTATACAACGTTTGGGATAACAGTCTGATCAATGACTACGTCCCTAAGGATAAAAGACCAGTGCCATTTACCAATATGATATATTTTGGTGATGGGATAACAGATGTCCCCTGCATGAAGCTGATCAAGGATCAGGGAGGTCATTCCATTTCTGTATATAAACCCGGCAGGGGAGAGCAGGAAGCCCGAAGACTCTATGATGAGAACCGGGTAAATTTCATCGCTGAAGCCGATTATCAGCAAGATAGTAAACTGCATATTATAGTAAAAACTATCATAGATAAAGTGATGACAGATAATAGATTAAATGAGTTAATTCCTAAATAATTCTTTTAAAAGATTTTATAATGATAGAAGCTCCCGTAAGGGGAGCTTCTATTATATTTTATCAACGTTAGGTTTACTTAACCAGAACCATTGTCTTTGCCATCTTATAATACTCAGTTTCTAATCTATAAATATAAACGCCACTGCTTATTTCCAGACCGTTCTCATCTTTGCCATTCCAGATATGGGAATGAAATCCTGCTTCCTGGATACCATTGACCAGAGTTATGATCTTTTTACCTTTAATGTTGTAGATAGATAACTCGGTCTGGCATTCAAAGGGCAGATTGTAGCTAATGCAAGTCTCAGGATTGAAAGGATTTGGATAGTTAGGCAGTAAATTAAACTGATCAGGTACCGGAGGTGCTTCTTCTTCATCTTCCTGGTGTGGAATATTGAGAGAAAGAGGTCCAAAATTTTCTGTTCCACCACTATTGCTTATACTTTCCAGCCAGTAGTAGTAGCAGGTGCCATGTTCCACTTCATATTCATCCTGATAAGAATAATTGTGCATTTCTGTGGAAGAACCGGCTCCGGGAATAAGATCTATATTCAATTTCAAAGAGGAGCTATAATCTTCTTCACAATTTCTGTAAACATTCCAGCCGGAATTCTGCATCTCACTGCAGGTGATCCATTGAATAACGGGGTTATCTCCATTATAAATTGCCGTAAATGACGAAAGAGTGACGGGAAGAGGAGGGTCTATCAAATAATCCCAGTTAAGATAAGGATAACCATTATTTACTGTTCCCAATTGATCCATATCCCAGTAATCATCATCAGCACTGTCATCATTAGGATTAGTTACGAAATCCCAGGGAGTTGTAAGTCCTTCTGTATCTGTTTCTGTAAAGGTTGCAACATTCTGCATGTCAGCAGTCGTTTTACCTGTTCCACCAGCACTACTTGTTTGACCTGAGGTTTGCGAATTCCAGAAACAGTTTTGCACAGTAGAAGTCTCTGAAAATCCAATCAAGCCTCCAGAATATTCAGTGACACTCACTGAACCATTAGCATAACAATTGCTGATAACAGAGCCAAGACTATGCCCAACCAGACCACCTGTTTCACTGGTGCCAATCACTGAACTCATCGCATAACAGTTAGTTATGGAGCTTGATGTAAAAGGCATTCCTATTAACCCGCCTGTCTGATATCCTCCCTCAACAGAACCGCTGGTATAACAATTATTGAATGAAGTTCCTAAGGTATATCCAGCAAGAACACCAACATACTGCCAACCTGTTATATTGGAATTGATTATCCCAATATTTTCGATTTCTGCCCCAGAAGTTCTACCAAATAAACCAATATTATTATTTACTCGGTTAATAAACAATCCATCGATTACGTGACCCTGTCCATTATAAAATCCCGTAAAGAAGTCACTTGAATTTCCAATCGGTATAAATCCTTCCGGATCTCCACCATTCCCATCATCCCATGTACTCGTAGTGGATGCATCAATATCATCTGTTTGAATAAAAAAATCTCCCCAATAACCCGAAGTTTCACTGAGATATTGCAGATCATCCAGGTCAGTTATCTGCCAGGGATTCCCTTCCGAACCATCTCCTCCACTAAATGTTATCGGACGTCCACCTCCAATTGCATTATTAATTGAAGATATCTCCTCACTGGAACTCTTTTCCACATTTTCATCAACAAAAGCACCCAGCATAATTAACATGCTCACAAACAACAAAACGACTGCCCATTTTTTCATCATAACTCCTTTTTTATCTCTTGATTTATATATTGATCAAATTTATTTCTTATCACTGAATGTAAGGCTCTTATTTCCGCATTTTTCCCTTTGCTGTTGCCAGATTCATCAGACAATATGATTCTTCTTTATTATCATCCAGTTCCCGGGATAGTTCCAGCGCTGTTTGGATATATTCCAGGGATTTATTATAATCTGGCTTGATCATATATACTCTTCCCAGAAAATCTAAGATTTGAGCCAGTTTATTCCTCTTGCTGCTCTTTCGGAATATTGTCACCAGCTCCTCATCATAAGGAATGGTCTTTAGGATTTCTCTCGCCTGGAGATGTGACATTAGAATTGATTCCAGAACTGTGACCAGCTCTTCTTCGCTGCCGCTAAGTCTGGTGACTTCTAAATTATTTTTCAGTTGCCCAATCTGATCATTATCTACCAATGACTCCTCCGTTAGATAAAAACTTATCATTGTACTGGGATTGATCGGGTTTGGATATATATTCACCAACCTGTTTGCAGGCAGGGTTTTATCAATCTCAAAATTCATAACCAGTCCAGAGATATTATTACCCGGGTCAGAAGTTATCATAAGCAAAAATTGTCTCAGAGATACCCCTGCATTCATCATGTGCAAATTCTGCCAGATGATGAATGACTCCCTCAGTGGGGTATCTTTCTAAGACAACTTCTGCTGTAAATGTCATTATATAATGATTTCCATTAATTATGATTTTTAGCAGCTCATTGTGGCTGTGCATCTATTAATCCCTTATGCAGGGCTTTTATTTCAAGTTCCTTAAGGTTTCGATTGGCATTACCATATTCTCGCAGAATATTAATGATCCGGTTATCATTTAAAACAATGGTGAAGCAAAAATATCGCTTGCCCGTACTGCAGAACTCTATTACTTCGCTGATCTCTGAGATCATTTCGGGCATTACACTTTCATTTTCTGTTATTTTTATTACTTCAGTCATACTCCCACCAGGTTTAGGTTTTCTTTATTATAATGCAATCCCAGTTCCAATCCGGAAGGAATTTTATGTTAAGTCTGCTATTTATCAATATTATATCTAAATATAAATATTTATTGGTGCTAATAACTATTTTGTGATGCTGATAAAAAACTCTGACCTTCCATTTTGCTATAGCATATTGGAGAACTATGTCAAAATGACATAGTTCAATTTCAGGTCTGGTGATACATATTTATCCTTGTGGTACAATATTTGTAGTATGGTACATTTAATGTACCACTGCTTTCTAAGGTGTATCACAATGTCAGCATAATTTTAGGGTCTATAGATCCTATATGCTCAATATGTCCTATGAAGTAAATCCCACCTATTCCCATATCCTGCAAATAATTAACTATCATCATAGTCATATACCGCCCTTAAGGAGCAACAACAAAGCACATAGTGACATTATAATGTCACTATGTGCTTTGTTGTTCTAAGGCAAATCATCTTGATAGACTGTTCAATATAAGTAATTGAAAATTATAAGAATAGTAATTATTGCAGAAAGAAGTGCGAATATCCATCATATTTGTCAATTTTTGTGAAATTGACAAATCCCCTTCAGGGATAAATCAATCTAAGATTGAACAGTTTCTAATTAGCACTTACAATCCTCTTTTAAATCAAAAGATAGCATCAGAGGATCACCACTTGTTACAGTCTCATTGAGATTACTATAAAGATGGGCAGACTTGAATCAATCACCCATTTCCATGAAGATCACGCTATTAGTCGGATTGTTCATATCATTAACAAAATCTCTGAATTCCCCGTAATCATCAACAGGTATTATCCCTTCTGGTATCTCAATAATTCTTCTGAAGATAATTGTATCATTATTATGTTTAATATCTATTGAATAGCTGATTTTCTGTTTCCCAAACTTAAATACATCTTTTGTTCCCTTCTCAGGTTTTATCACTTTCAGATCAGTAGGAATATTTTCAATAACAAATTCTTCTTCGCAGGAAAATGTTCTTTCGATTTGATATGGTAACACCCTCTTTTGAGCTCCCACGCTGAGTTCGATTTTCTCTAAAGGTAATGTGAAATAGGCATAAGTCCCTTGTCTAATAAGAAATCCTTTTACTTTTGTAGTATATTTCAGCTCGACATTAGTATTTAAATCTTCCAGATTAATAAATTCGGGTCCAGCAGATAAAATTGAAGACTTATCACCTAACTGATTACTAAACCATATTTTTGTATTTTCTTCACTCTCATTTCTGAATTGAGATCTGTATTGGGAATCTTGTGAGCCAGAATAAGTAATTAAGTAGTCAATAGCATATTCATTGTCTGATATTGCCTTACAGATAGTCTTCTTACTTATCAGTTTAGAGGAATCATAAGCATATTCTGTAAACACAGGCTTCTTTTTTCCAATGATAATATTACAGGATTCTATTCCAGCATAGCCAAACGGCAACGAATCATTTCCTGGTAACAACAAAGTATTGTCCCACCAGACATTGATTTGGCTGATAAAATCCCTGAGAACAGTTTTATCCTGAATATTATGATATCTCAAATTCGAGTCCAATTGCAATACTGGATAGCAATCATCTATTCCGGCAGCTTTTGCTAAACCCAGAAATAATGCTACAATATCTCTCTGAGACCCATACTTTCTTTCCAGCACTTTTTTCTGAGGTTCTGGCTTAAATTCCTGGGTATATAAAAAAGACATCTTTGTAGTATAATTTCTCGCCAGGTAATCATAAATCGCAAAAACTTTCCCTCTTTCGTCATTAATGCCCATTGTAATTTCCCGGGATATTTCTGTTATCTGGTCAGTAATCTCAATGCCGGAATTAAATTCCTCAAAAATCTTACTGCTAAGATCAACCCAGTCTTTCTCGCTACTGTAGGCTATCGGACAGCCTGTATAAACATAATCAGGGCTGTCCATTTCGGAAGGTATCAACTCAGCATTTTTGATCGTAAATGTTTCTTTTATGAATCCCATCTCATTAGCCTTTTCAATCTCGAGATTATCCACTACTCTCAAAGGATCAATATACATATTTATTGTTTCTGGATATGTCACAGTAAATTTCTTTTCCAGATATGGATTTTCTTCCATCAAATGCTCAATACCGGACACGTAATCTTTTCTGTTGTTCTTTTCAGTATAATTCACAATAATGTAACTGCCGGGTTCAATTTCCGGATAGTTGATGATCTTTTCCCATTGGTTTACATATTCGGGTGATAACAATGTCCAATACACTTCTGAATCATGTAATGCTTCCTCCGGAATTTCTATTCTAACTCCTTCTGAATTGATTGTACAACAATCCCCAAACTCGATTTCCTCATAATCTGCACAATACTCAAACTTCACGTCTGAGTACCGTTTTTTACCCATATAAGTGAGGATTTTTTTAATGTAAAAAACACTGTAATCATAAGAATAATCTTCATTCACAGACAGGTTTATTTCAGTATAAATATTTATTGCCGAAGCATTGGGGTAATCATCAATTCCAATTTCATTATCAAGATATGCACTATAATCTGAAACCGCAAAAATCAGAGTAATGTGGATAAACAAAGCAAGAATTATTATTAATTTCTTCATCTTATTCTCCTAATTTTCTATAATTATATAGAGCTTTTCGTATGTAGCCAGATTGGCAATTTCATTTTTAAGATCAGGAAAATCTTCCTTCTCAAAATGAATTTCATTTATTGAAAAATTAGTTTTAAAAGACAAAGACCGACTGTCAGGTTTCTCATGTTTAAAGGTAAAGTTAAACCCTTTTTTATCTAAATCATTTATTTCCGGAATGGATACTTCAGAAATCTCATCAGGGAATTTGATTGTTTCTATAATGTCTAAGCTGTAGGTATTATCCAGCTTAAAAGGATATTTTCTCTCTGATATATTGAAAGCATACAAATGATAATCATAAAAGGGAAACAACGCTAACCTGGAAGCTTCAAGCCTGATGAATTTTAAATCATCACTTTCAGAAATGTAATTATCTACCTTGAACTCAAAAGATAAACTTATATATTCATCTTTATTATTTGGATCGGAAATCGTATAGTCAATTAGATTTGAGAATGGATGTATTCTGGAAATTATTGCTTCAATAATTTCCTGTTTCTTCTGAGGATTCATATTCATTAAACTGCTGCGGATATATCCATCTGGCAGACCAGTATAATTCATTATCACTGAGCAGTCAGCATCATTGTTCTCATCTACAACAATGTCTATCATTACCTCAATGTTATTATCCTCTGCCGGAGAAACCGGAACGATCCTAAGCTCTGCTCCATGTTCTGAAGCAATAATGTAAGTATAATCCTCAAGATACTTGGGAAAAAGCTCTTTAGTATTTTCATTGGTGGGGTCATAAAATAATTCCGGTTCTCCACTTTCATCATAGCTCACTGCAACTGCATGATTAAACCACATTACTGGGGCAGCAGCATTTAATTTATATCCACTTGAAATCAATATCGGATCAGAGCTAATTCCTGCGATTCGTAACATTGCCACCAGTAAGGCAGCTTTATCCCTGCAAACTCCTCCCAGAGTTGAAAATGTGTATGATACATCATGCGGCTCATAACCAGGCTTGTAAGTTTCTTTATCAACACCAAGATATCGAACTTTTCGAGCAACCCAGTAAAATATTTTTTCCGCCTTCTCCTGCCTTGAAGTACAACCTTCGATCAATTCGTTTACTTTATTTTCCATTGCATCATTTATATCAAGATGAGGTGCAACGAGACTGTAATACCATTTCGAGATACTTTCCCAACTATTCATCGTGGTCAGCATTATATAATAACCAAATTCATTAATGTTTTCCATAGAAGGCTCATAGAGAACTTCCGGGGCTACGGAAACATTAAATTCATAAATATTTTTGCCAGCTTCTAAGCTTTCTGAAAAATCAACATAGCCTTCCTTACTGTTTATATGGTGAATATTTAACTTAATACTTTCGGGAATGCTCAATTTGTAATATCTTTTCAGTACTGGATAATAATTCTCTACTGATATTTGGTCTGAGAAGTTATCCTCTATTCTTGTATTATGCACAGTTGTAATTGATTCATACCTGATTATATCACCAACTTCAATATCTGGTAGATCACCCTTTAGAATTCTACCTGTTTCAGAATATATATTTGAAAATTTGGAAAAAGCATTACCGGTTTCGTTCAATATCTCATAAGGCTCAAATTCAATGATTGTCCCGTCTTGTTTAATTACCTGCATCGTTTTCACATATACAGTATCATACATAGTGTTATAAAAAAACCACAAGCTGAAGTTTTGTCTCCCCTTTTCATTAAGAACTTTTGTGAAAGTCTCATCGAGATATGTTCCCCTGCATTTTTCATCCAATTCAATCTTTTTATTATTTATCCCAATTTGACCTGAATTTGGATAGTCTTCCGTAGAAACAGCACTCAATAGATCAACTGCTTTTTCAAAACCGATTTCTTCGCCTGTTAAAATACAAGAAACTACAATTATTAAAATCATTATTATTGCTCTTTTCATTGTTTCTCCTTTTTTAAATGATCACATTCTTAATATGATATGCAACATATTAGCGTCAAGTAAAATAATTTAAGTAGATTACATAAAAACTGATCAACTGAATACTCTTGAACCAGTATTTATCCCACCCAGTAATTACATAAACATTCATCTTTTGTATCCCTCCTTCGACCCATTTAAATTCAAGATTACTCCATTTTCAGTTAACAATCGTTAGCTCAATAAACTGGCTGAAGGTTATTTTGAGGACTGAGTAAAGATTCTGGTGGATATTTGGCTGATAATTCAAATATGATCTTTATCAGGTTTATACCAGTAATTTATTAAATGGAAATAGAAGGGAATGTATCCTGCGAACCAGTGAACTGCAAAAACGAAATGAAGAACTTGAGCATTTTCATGAGTTATTCATTGGCAGAGAAAAACGGGTGAAGGAATTACGCGATCAGGTTATGGAACTGGAAAAGGGACTTTCTAAATATCGGATAAAGGGATCATCTTAGCTGATAAGTTTTGATTTTGCGATTTAAGGTTGAATATGAAATTCCTAATTTTTTGGCTGTGTGAGTGAGATTATTTCCTGTTTGATCAAGTGTGTTTATGATCATTTGCTTTTCCATTTCTTCTATGGTACTTTCAGAATAGCATAATTGATCATTGCATATCGCTGGTGTTTGGGTGAGATTAAAGGATTCGATACCGAGTGTATCCGTTTTTATCATGATCATAGCTCTCTCAACCATATTCCTCAATTCCCGCACATTCCCGGGAAAATGGTATTCCCGTAGCCTTTCTATCAATTCCTTAGTTATCCGGGGAACAGTTTTTTTCAGGATTTCAGCAAAATTTGAAACAAAAAAATGAGTTAAGGGCTCAATATCCGCCCGACGTTCCCGCAAAGGAGGGATATGGATCTGAATGGTATTTATTCTGTAAAACAGATCTACCCGGAACACATTTTCTCCGATTAATTTACTGATATCTTTATTAGTTGCTGCAATCAGCCTGAAATTTACTTTTATTGATTTATTTGTCCCTATTGGCTTCACTATTTTGGTTTCCAATACCCTCAGCAGTTTAGCCTGCAAAGGTAAAGGCATATCCCCAATTTCATCTAAAAATAAAGTTCCGCTGCTGGCGTCTTCCAGATAACCGACTTTATCTGAAGAAGCACCTGTAAATGCTCCTTTTTTATGACCAAAGAATTCACTTTCACTTAGATTTTCCGGAATGGAACTACAATTTACCGGGATAAAGATATTATCATTACGACGGGAGGCAAAATGAATTATATGGGCTATGATCTCCTTTCCTGTCCCGCTTTCTCCAGTGATCAGCACATTAGTGTCACAATGTTCTGCTGCCATCAGTGCCAGCTTGTGAACCTCCTTGATCGCATGACTATTACCAATGAAATTCATATTTATCTGATTCTTCAGTGATTCTGATATCAATGAGCTTTTTCGCTCTGTTTTCACAAGTTTGCTGATCGTGGCATCATACTTCTTTTGCAGATTTGAGATCTTTTCAATCACTTCGGAATTCAATCTTGTGTCTTTTAATTGAGAATATTTCTCAAAATTTTCCAGTGATTCCTGGAATTTGCCTTGAGTTTTATAGATATTGCCTAATAGCTGATAGTTCTCCTCTACTTCCAGATTCTGGTGATTTTTCTCAGCTTCCTTAAGGCTTTTAATAACAAAGTTCAATGCTTCATCATATTTCTTCATTTTAAAATTCACTGTGCCGATATGTTTAAGTATCACACAATGATTTTTATATATCTTTGCCTTTTCAAGGAGCTGAAGAGCTTCCTGATAATTTACGAGTGCCTTTTCATATTCTCCCTTATCTTCATATACACCACCAATATTATTTTTTACTACTGCCAGTACATTAATTCCACCTTGCTCTTTTACCAGTGGCAAGGCTTCTTGATAATATTCCAAAGCTATATCCGGATCTTCATTACTATATGATACTCCCAGATTAATAAGTTCTCTACTGATTGATTCGGGACCATTTATTTCACGCGCTTTCTGGAGGGAGAGTTTTAAATATTCTCTTGATTTATCCACTTGATTCAGCGAAGCATAAATAATCCCAATCTGTTCCAGCAAGCTGGGAGTTCGCTTAAGAAAAAAAGGGGTTACCTGATCATCATTTTCCTTGAGATGCTGTTCCATATATTTTTTAGCATTAAAGAGATACTCAAGACTCCGATCATATTTCCCTAAATGTCGATAGATCATTCCCAGGTTGTGATAAGCATAAAATTTCCCCTCACTGTCATCAAGTCTGGTATAAAGTTCAAGTGCTTTTGAAGAATGATATTCTGATTTTACAAAGTTTGGTAGAAAGGTGTATATGCGGCCCAGATAATCGTGATTTCGGGCAGCAGCCAGCATATTTTCGTCACCGGTAAGTAATTTATTTAATTCCTCCGCATAAGGTATAGATTCAAAGACTGTTTTTGATTTACTGTAAGCATTAATTAGATTTCTTAGTGCGGTGATCAATTGATTTTTATCACCGTTTTCTCTGACTATGTGCAATTCATCTATTAGACGAATCAGATCCTCTTGTGACGCCATTTTCTCCCCCAATCAGACTATTTCAATAATAAAATCTTTCCCTTGTAGTCAATATCACTGCTTTGAAGGCGATAATAATATACTCCGCTGCTTGCCAGAGTATTATCGACTGATATCCCTGTCCATGAGAAATTATGATCTCCTGCTGCTAAATTCTGATTTATCAGCGTATTCACTAATTCTCCCCGGATATTATATATGTGTAGAGCAACTTCGGCTTGCTCAGTCAATTGAAAGCTGAAATTTATCTGGGGATTAAAGGGATTGGGCCAGGCTCTTAAATTCCTAAGACTGAGCACATCTTCATCATTAGAATCCACTGGCTGCATAATGATCTCCAGATATACATCTGCATCTGCTATTTCAAATTCACCAGTATCTCCCATATACCAGGCGTGACTGACCATATAATTATAAATGCCATTCATTAACTCTATGCTGAAACTGCCATCTCCCATTGTGTAAACATATTGCGTGTCTCCGCCAGATACTGGCATGAGCACTATCTCAGCATTGACAACCGGTTCACTCTGTTCATTGAGCACAAAACCATAAAAAACACCGCCCGGTTCGCCACCACCTCCCTGCAGAACTATCTCCAAATAGACATTATCATCATTAATAGTAACTTCATCGGAATATATTTCATAACCTAAAGCTGTAACGGTATAGCTATAAGTTCCATTTGCCAGGGCGAATAAAAAAGCTCCACTTTCATCAGTAGTAAAGAACCAGGGAATTGTGGAATTGGGATTTTCCACGATAAAAGCTGCATTAGCAACAGGTTCTCCCTCAGTATTAAGTACTAAACCAGAAAAATCTCCATCAGGATACCCATAATAGAAATCAATACCACTGACATTTCCATTCACAGTTACTTCCTGCATCTCTGGTGCCAGAAATTCACCGTTAAGATCCAATGCACTATACACTCCCACTGTGCAGGGTACATCTGGAATATCCTCTGGTACGAATATCTGATAGTTTCCCAGAAGTCCTGTAAGATCGCTGAGCAGGTAATGATCAGAAGAAATAAATTCCAGTAATGCTTCCAGACTGAAATTCTCAAATAAATCTATCAGGTATTCTGCACTGCCATTATAAATAGTAAAGACCACTCCCCCCATCACCGGCAGGTCTATCCATCCGCTTTCCTGAGTTACTGTACCTGCTATACTGAAATCAGTATCAAGCTGTTCAAACTGGATTTCTACGGCATCAGACACATCTTCGTCTGTGAGTGTAACCACCAAAGTAGTTCCTTCAGGAAGCTGAATAAAATTATTAAACCCTCCCGCAAAAGTGCCATCTAAACCGGTACTGTCTAAAAGCCCTCCATCTTCAAAAAGCGCATAGTTTCCTGAAAACAGGGGGATTTGCTGTCCTAAAATTTCTATAGACAGATCAAAGTCTGCTGAATTACCTTCATTCTCAAATTCAAATTCCAGATATAAACTATCTGAAACAGCTACTGTTAAGGATTCCTGACCATTTATTGTGAAATTATGTACTGCAGATAATGGGGAAAAAAACAATACTAATACAAAACTAACTAAAATATACTTCATAATTTACCTCTTAGAATTTAACTCTGCAATTTTTATATTCTCATTAAGATATGTCAAGTTTCCTGCTATAAGGATTTTCCTTTACAAAAAGCTGCACCTCAAAATTATTAATCTATTGGATACAATAAGGGGAGTATTATGAAAACTGCAATTATTTATTTTTCTTTAACTGGTTTCACGAAATCTATTGCTGAAACCATGGCGAAAGTGCTTGATGCTGATCTTATCCCTCTGTTAACAGAGGATGCACAGAGCAAAGATTCTAAATTTATCTCTATTTTGAAGGGTGGTTCACAGGTTATGGGCAAAAAGAAACCTAAACTGATAGAATATAATTTCAATCCAGCGGATTATGATCTGGTGATCATTGGTACACCCGTCTGGGCATGGTCATTTGTCCCAGCCTTACGAACTTTTTTTGGTGAACATGACCTTGCTGGTAAAAAGGTTGCTGTCTATGCCACTCATCAGGGAGGACCGGGCAAAACCCTCAAAAATATGATAGCTGAAATGCCTGAAGCATCTATAGTGGGTGAACGTGATTTCTTGAATGAAAAAGGTAAAGAATCCCGCTCTCTTTCAAATGCCCGGCTCTGGGCAGCAGAATTGATCAAGAAAACCAATTTGCCAATTTGAGCTGATCATAAATATTTATATCCATTGAATATAATAAAAGTTAGCCAGGGATGCTAATGTAATTCCGCCGGGTTGGCATCATTTAAAGAAGTTTATTTAAGTAAGACCACTTTTTGAAATAGTGAATACGATCCTGTGGACAAGTGTATAAAATAGCAGCTACTACCGCACCCTTTAGCATTCCAGACAAGACTATGTTTGCCGGCTTCCATTTCTTCATCAATCAGTTCTGCCACTTTTTGTCCCTTAATATTATAAACCGTCAATTTTACTTTTCCAGCATCCTCAAGTTCAAATTCAATATTAGTTTCGGGATTAAAAGGATTAGGGTAACTGGCAAAAGAAATTTCAGAAGGCATGATTCCATTTTCATCATTATCGACCAGATGATGAAGGTAAAATGCCCCAATATCGGAGATTGTATCATCAGGATCATTATAGATGGGATCAGGATTTCCAGCATCTATGCAGGGCGATTCTCTGGTTAGATGAAAATCTAATAACTGCGGATCAACAAATTCAGGTGATATAAACAGATTATAATTGAGATCACAGGGATCACTATTTTCGTTCTCATATTCTATTACTTCAAACCAGTCGGGAACATTACCACCGTAGTTTATCACATTATTGTAAAATAGGTTATGATCTAAATTAGAAGTTAGGGGATAGGAATAAAGGGCATATTCATTACCATAAAAAGCATTGTTCGTGACCAAAAATTGGGTTGAAGTGAAGATACGAATTCCATAAATTAGATTGATAAAGGTATTATTATAAATCTCGGGAGTATTATTATCGCCAAAACCCCAGACTCCGGTAGTGCCGCCTCCGCAAAACACGTTATGATGTATGAGCGGATAACTTGCATCAAGTATGATACTTACAGGATTGTCGATAAATAAATTACCCGATATATCGGCAGTTGTGCCATAACACCTGATTGCTTTTCTTTGTGCTTTTCTGAAAGTATTTCCAGTGATAAGAGGAGGGCCATAAGTTCTAAGAAAAATATCTTCCTGGTTATCATAAAAGTAATTATTACTAACTGTACAGGGGGAATTATCATGGATATCCATACCAAGATCATAGTTACTTGTAATATAATTCCCTTCAATCACAGGTGCTGCTTCCATGATTTCAATTCCGCAAAAATTATCAGAAATCCTCGAATTCGTGATATGTAAAGCAGTATAATGCAAATAAATCCCTATTTCTGCATATTCCACTATTACATGATTAAATACGCTGTTGTCTGCTTCGCTGGTTATAAAGTTTATTGATGCCCAGTCTCCTTCAAAAGGTCGCCGGTTGCCTGATGTGAACCTGATACTGTCTGTTTCTGTACCTTCAGCAATCAAAGTTCCAATTACTGTCAAAGTATATTGCCCCATAAACCTGATCAGGGTTCCTGGTTCTATCGTGAGAGTAGTATTATGATTGATGGAGGCATCTTCCACCAGGCAGTAGCAATATTCAGATGTCCAAAGACCAGAAAGATCACCGCTAACTTGTATTTGGGGCATTACTATGATGTAGTTTTCTTCCTGACAAGTATCAGAACCAGAAGGTCCTGATACGGTAAGAGATACATTATACTCGCCATTTTCTTCATATATGTGAACAGGATTTTCTGCATTACTGGTATTTCCATCCCCAAAATTCCAGAGATAGGTATCAATATAGCCAGTGGATTCTGAGCGGAAACTAACACACAGGTCTGCTTGACCGAAGTATATGTCTGAGGTGAAAGCAGCGACAGGGATTGCTGGAGCTTGCGGCAGGTAATAAGCTCCTAAATCAGCAATCGTGCCATCGGGATCATAGTATTCATAACTGTTTAGACCGGCGTCGATAGCTGGTGAATTAATAGTCAGTGTGTAATAATCAAGCTCAGGATCTTCAAATAATGGATTTGTAAATAAATTTTGATATATATCACATGGAGTACCATTATTATTATACATGCAGATGATCCCCAGATCAACCATTTCGCTCCCGGTTAAATTGATGCTGTTTTCCCAGAATAGATTATTGCTGAAGCAGTAATCTTCCGGCAAATGCAGATTCATTGCTGTGTAATTATCATAGAAAATATTATTTATTATATCAATAGGCTCAGTTTCATCATCCAAATATAATCCTGTTTTGCAATTTACGATGGTGTTATTGATCAATTCAGTTTGTTGAGCAGAATCATAAGCTACACCTCCATAACTGTCTGTGATCAGATTTCTGCTAATTATGGATTCCATCTGATATCTGCAGATAATACCATAGCCTCCGGCACCATGAATAACATTATTTCTGATTATTGCATCAGTGCTGCAACAGTATATTCCCCAACTTTCTGATGCTAGAACAGTGTTATCTTCGACCAGGCAGCTATCAGCGCTGCTACACCATACACCAGCAAATGACATATTGGTGAACACATTTCTGCGTATGACTAATAGTGCTGATGCTTCCTCAGCATAAACACCTTTATGGTAGTCATCCATGTGATTATACTGGATCAAAGGTGAAGACCTTACAACTTCAATAGCAACTAAGCCTATACGAAAAGTATTATTGGAAATCAGGATATTTGCATTTTCCCGGCAGCTAATGGGTACAGAAGCGTATTCAAGAATACAATATGAAATTATACTAGCTGAAGACTGTGATTCCTCGAAGGATATCCGGTTCCAGTTATCGGATTGAGTATTAGACCTGTCATAAGTAAAGAGTATGGAATCTGCATTCGTTCCGGCAGCAATAAGGATACCTGTTACTGTAAATGTATAATGTGCCATGAACATCACTGTTGTTCCCGGTTCGATCAGAAGAGTGTTGCCTGTATTTACGTAAATATGACCCACTACCTGATAAGTATTGCCACTCTGCCAGATTCCGCTTTGATCACCTTCGGCATCAATGATATCTGAACGTGCGATATGGGAAAAGATTATAATTATCAGTATAAAAAAAATCCTTAATCGCATATTGTCTCCTCTGCTTATTTTGTTCCAAACCAATTCTCTAAATTTATATTATTGCTGTCAAATAAAATATTACACTTAATTAAAAGCTTACGAAGATTTGTTTTACAAAAATATCAGTTGACCTGCAGGATGTTAATTTAATGAAACCAGTACTGAAAACCTGATACCTGAAGTACAACTATTGTAATAAAAATATTTCCTAACTGAATTTCAAGTTACACCAACCCACTGGGAACCCACAGGGAAGCCCCTGGGAGTAGGACAGATGGGGAATTTACTATCTATCTTCTTATATAATAATAAGTAACGTGAAAATATGTAAATATAACCTGCAGGTAGATGAGGAACCGTACTTACGAGATAGAAAAAAGAAATAATCAGATGGAACGATCTCTTTGAAACGGAGAAATTAGGAAAGCATTGGCATTAATCTGCCACAACTCAACCCGGCATGACATTTTTATGTTATGCCGGGTTGAGTTGTGAATCCTGGAAGACACGTTATTGTCAGAAATGAGTGTGTATAAAGGCTGTTTTGGCATCAAAAATCCTATAATTAATGCTGATAAAACTGATTTTGTCAGTTCAAATGGTATCAATGATCGGTGTTAAGTAAACAGTATTTTTTGTACTATTCCAAAATAAACGATACAATTTTGGAATAGGGTTGGGAGAGCATCTGAACAGACAAATAGTAAGATAAGTGGGACTTGCACCACGGGCGGTACTCAGGAAGTCCATTCTTCGCCAAGGCTACGGCACGGTCTGCGAGGGGCAAGAACAACGTGCAGTTTTCAGTGGAAATCCATATTTCACGCCTCAGCTCAGCATTTTTTTCCAGGGATTGGTTGATAGTGGTCGTTATCTGTGCCCCACCTGGAAATACCTGGCGGTGCACATCTAACTTAGCGGGAGAAATTGCTTGACTCTTTTGGTTGGGATTGGGGTAATAATATCAAATATTTCTGAACGAGGCGATTATGAAAAGAATTGTGATTTTATTTCTAATTTTACTGATGGTCAATAGTATATTGGGCCAGGTTAATGGTGTACGGGAGGATCTGGCAGAGGGCAGGATGAAGGTGCGATGCTGGGGTACTCATGCTGAGCGTGGTTATGCTCAGGGTTATCTGCTGGCAGAAGAGAGCGTGCAATTATTTGAAGATTATGTGATAGGGTATATGTATAATGGCAGCAACTATATGTATGAAATGAGCCGGACATTGTTTTTGGCAAACTGGGAAATAGATGCTGAATACCTGGAGGAATTTGCTGCTGCCCTGGAAGGGATTTCAGATGCCGGTGAGAGTATTTATATTACTGCTTTGGGCAGGGAAATAGATGAATATGATATTGCCATGGTGAATGCCGTTGTAGATGTATTGGCATACTCAAGGTCAAGGGGATTGGGGCTAGAAATGTGCGAGCCCTTTGGCTGTGCAACTTTATCAAGTTGGGGAGAATCAACTGAGGATGATCCGCTGCTATCGGGAGATTTGATCGTGACGCGTCATCTGGACTGGAATGGGGCTGGGATACTGGATAACTATCCTCTGCTGCTGGTGTGCGTGCCGGATGAGGAAGATGAGCAACCCTATATTACTTTTACCTATCCGCTTTTTGTAACAGGGCTTTCTGCTACAAATGCCAGTGGACTCACCTGTTTTATGGATGTGGGCAGCGATAATACTATCGTTAATGCGGGACCATATAAACCAGTGCTTCTCACAATGCGTAAGGCAATTGAGATGCTTGATTATGATGGCAGCGGGGTGTGTGATCAGCAGGATATGGTAAATGCTTTGAGCGGTTCAAATAGTGTCACAGGTGCTATCATCACATGCGTGCAGGGAAATGGTGAGCCACCAGTGATAATTGAGCAGAATAATGTAGGGACAGCAGTGCGGACTCAGGCTGATAATAGTCTGAACCCAGCAATAATTGGAGATAATCTGGTGGCTACTAATCATTTCAGAGTTTTGTATCCCCCGCAGTATTGCAATCGCTATGCGAATCTGGCAGCAGAGATAGAGGGTGACAGTGATTTCACAGCAGAAAGGCAATGGCAGGTGCTGGCAGATGAGGCGGGTCAAGGGACCTGGACGCGAATGACGATCCAGATATGTCCGGCAAAAGGAGAATGTAAATGGACTTCAACGCAGAATAATACGCCGGCATATAATACAAATCCTACTATAGTAGATATTCAGGCAGAATTGCAAGGCTGGGTCAATGAGCCTTGGTATGCACCACGAACAGCTCCCGTCTTTTTATTCCTGGAAGACGGTATCAGCGAAGGAGAACCTGAGATTTTAACTGAATTTGCTGGCTACAGAGCAGACTTGGGAACAAATACCTGTTGGGATATCACGTTTTTAGCTGATCCTCAATTTGTTATTGATGAATATATTGAGCTTACAGATATGTATAATATTAATGAATTGCCAACAGTCTTGATCAGAGGATATCATGCCTGGACTGGTGGATTAGATAATTACTCACGGGCATTGTATAATAAGATTCTAGAGTCATCTCCTGTTAAGATGAAGATAATCGATCTGGATACTGAAAATAATGTGCTGCATTACACAACAGAAAATATTGTGGGAGTAGCTTTTGGTGAATATCATATTGCCTATACTATTTGGGAAGATAGTGAGGAAGCCGGTATTGATAATCTGGCATTGAACTGGCAATGGGAGGATGAAGAACTGATGCTTCCTGAAGCGGGAGAGACAGAACTTTATGAACTGGAATTGGATGTGCCGGCAGGAGATTGGGAAGACAGAGAATTGGGAATTTACCTGGTAAACGAAGCATCAGGACAGATAATCCAATCAGCCAGTACAGCAGATGAATATATAAATCCTGTGCAGGTGAGTTATAATGGTCTTCGTGATGAAGAGATACATATTGGGGAGTCAGACTGCATTTTTGATACTTTGACGATATTTAATACTTCTGAAGAGGAAAGCGTTTGTGAATTGGAATATGATCTATCGAGTTTAGATGAAAATGTGAACGTAACCGCAGAGATTACACGGGCAAACGGGGAGGAAATCTCCATGAGTGCAGAAGATGTGGGTGAGTTTTCACTTCTGCCTGGAGAATATCTTTACCTGGTGACTTCATTTACGGGATTATATGATACTTACTGGGAGTTTTGTTTATTAATCAACAGTGAAGAAGGGCTGTATGGATTTGATATACCATTCACCATTAGCCGCATGACTGATAATGATGAAGGTGAAGTGAGTACGGCTATTAGTGAAATATATAATTATCCTAATCCATTTAATCCCAGTACGCAGATAGCATATAATACTGGGGATTATGGTAAATGTGATCTGATTATCTATAATATCCGGGGTGAAGAAGTGCAGCGTGTGGATGGATTGCAAGGCAAAGGAATATACAATTGGGATGCTAAGGATTTTAGCTCAGGAGTCTATTTCTATAAATTATCTGGAGCGTTGGACAGTCGGATAGGTAAAATGGTGCTGATGAAATAGTGAGATGTGAATCGTGAATAGTGAGTCGAGAACTTGACTGATTTGTAGAATTTGCGGAAGGGCAGAGAAGCTGAGTACCTGTCAAGTTTGCGATTCACGATTCACGACTCACAATTCACGGTGAAGATATATTGACAGATATGGGCGGATTACTGTAAAAAGGAAGTGAAAATAATTAGAAAAAAAAATAGGAGGCAGTTTGAGAACTAAGTTATTATTTTTTTTAATATTTATCCCGTTAGTTTTGCATTGCCAGGTAATTGATGAAGGATTTGAGAGTGGCGATTTCTCTGCTTATAACTGGGTATTGAGTGGTGATACGGAATGGTTTGTAACAGGCAGTTATCCCTTTGAAGGTGATTATTGTGCACAGGGTGGTAATGTGGCAGACGATCAGGAAACAGCAATTGAGATCGAACTGGAATTTGCTCAAGACGGCATTCTGGCATTTGCCTGGAAAGTCAGTAGTGAAGCCAATTACGATTTTCTGCAGTTTTATCTTGATAATGAACTTCTTTCACAGATTTCAGGGACAGTTGCCTGGACACAAGTGGGATATGAACTGGAAGCTGGAGTGCACTCGCTTCGCTGGAATTATCATAAAGATTACAGTGTTTCGGAAGGTTCAGATATTGGCTGGATAGACGATGTTTTCTTTTTTATCCAGGAAGAGCAGTTTGCTTATGATATGGAACTGGTCAGTATGACCGGGGAAAATTATTTAACTGGTGGTGAGGAATATCTTTATGAGGTGACTGTTCGCAATAATGGAGAATTCAATGCCACTGGCTATACCGTAAGTCTGGTGGATGCTGATGATAATGAATTTGCCTCGGAAACTATTTACTGGATGCTCCCTCCTGGTGATGAACGGTTAGTGGAACTTACGATAGCACCGGAAGAAAATGCTGCTGATACATTGATAGGACTATATGGAAAGGTAACCGTAGGAACTGACGATAATCCAGCTAATAATTACAGTATAGAACACGATATACACATCACCGGAGCCCAAAATCATTTTGCGCAGATAGGTGATTCTGAGAATTTGACAAGCCAATTACCAGTGAATTTAGTGCGCAATACCAGTATCTGTGAAATGCTGTATTATGCCGATGAAATGGATACTACTGGTGTGGTGAGTAGTATAGATATTTTTAATAATTTCGTAAGTGACGTATCAGATATAAGCATCAGGATCTGGCTGGGTGAAACTGAGCAGAATAGTTTATTAGATGGATGGATAAGTGCTGATAGTTTGCAGCTTGTCTATGATGAAATTTTTGACTTTCCTGGTGGAGAGAATATTTTGAATATCCAATTAGACAGCTTGTATGAACATCAGGGAACCAATCTGGTAATGATGATCGAAAAGGAATATGAAGAAAATATTAACAGCTGGCAGTCAAATTTCTATTACAGTGAAGTACCGGGGATAGAAGCCGGCAGAACACGGTTCAATTATAGTGATCAATATTCTTTTGACCCCTGTAATATGCAGGATGGAATTCTGTGTGACTGGGTGCCAAATACAGTATTTACCATTTCTCCAGTACCTTATGGCCATTTGAGTGGTTATGTATATGATGAAATGGGAATGGCGTTAAGCGGAGCGATGGTCAGCGTTGATGAACTTAGCTGGAGTACAGAAAGTGATTCATCCGGCTATTTTATGATTGAAAGAATTAATAACGGGACACATTTATTTACAGTTGAATTGGATGGCTACGATGCTTATTCAGAAGAAATAGAGATCAATTCCGGTGAATTGCTGGAAGTAGAAGTTTACCTTCTACCTGAGAGTGATATTGATGTAGCTGAGATAGCAGGGATACAGGCATCTATCAACAGAATATATCCCAATCCTTTTAATCCTGGGAACAGGGGAGATGTGAAGATAGAGCTGAATATAGCATCAGAAGAATTACCTGCCCGACTGGATATTTATGATATCCGGGGTAGAAAGGTATCCAGCCGGATAATCTATCATAGTGGCAAAGTTAGCTGGGATGGCAGATCAGGAGATGATATATCCGCTTCAGGGATGTATTTATTTAAATTGATATCAAATTCAGGACAGTCGGATACAGCCCGTCTGTTATTGATAAAATAGGGCAGGGGGTAAAAATGAAAAAGATAATACTGATAATATTTGCAATGACATTTACCCTGAGTCTTATGGGCTGGGTAACTGAAACTGGGACACTGGAAGACTTTTTATATGGTGACGATACTAACCTGGAATATGATAACTGGATGTCGCATGTGGTGGAACATGTAGCTGATCCTGGTTATAATCTATATGCACCATTTGACAGACAGTTGAACGGATTTGGCAGCTATACAGTTCCAAACACAAACCAGCTTGAAGCCTGGAGTGCCATCACGATCGCCATCACGCATCTTAATTACGGACAGGCAGATTTGCTGATCTCTGAAACAGGACTTCCTTTTACTCTGGTGGAATTTAATGATACAGTAAGCGGAAATACCTACTGGATCATTCGTGAAAACCTGAATATGATCTATGTGGATGATAATGGAACACCGGACTGGGATAGTGATGACGAGAGAGGCTCTTTTGATTATGGCTGGGGTGTATATATATTTAATCCTTTGGCATCTGTTCCAGTGGTTATTACTAATCCTCATATTGCTGATGATTTCTTCATTCTACCTGTATCATTGGAGTTATACAGAGAATCAGATGCCTATGCCTATATGGCGAGTGGAGTAGGACGAGAAACCCTTTATGATGAAAGTAATGGCTATTATTCAAACAGCTTTAGTCTCTGCGATCCTTCTCGGCAGGAAGATACCATGTTCAATAAGGTTTATCAGGCAAGCTGCGATTTTCTGCGTGAAACATTTAGTCACAGAGAACTAAGTATTCAGGTGCATTCTTATGACTGGAATCGTCATTTATGGTATCCGAACTGCCAGATTTCTGCTGGTTGGGGAAAAGGTGATCCGGGCATCCCGATCAGGGATTATTCGCTTTATGGTCTGGATATTATCAATCAGGGTAACCCGATCATGCTGGCAGCCAATGAAGTGGGTATTCACCCAGAAGTGCCATTGAATTCATACTATGGAGTTAATTGTAGTGATTATCCTTTTTATTATAGTAATGAAGATACTACTTTCGCTGTGAACAGATCTGTGGACTTAGTAGGATATCGCTATAACAGACAGATGGTCTATACAGCTGCGGGATTAAATGATCATCTTACTTACGAGCCGTTCTTTCATATCGAAATGGATGAATTACCCAATATTTATCCTCAGACCACGGCAAATTATTACTGGTTTTGGGGATATGATCCCATTACTCAGCGTTTTGATTATGACCATCTATATGATAATGCCCTGGCATATTATCACCACTGGGTCGAATCACTATCGGCAGTAATTCCAGCAGTGTTTGAATATGATGATGAAGAAATTCCTACATCGACAGAACCGCTGGAAATTGTGAGTGTGAATTATGACAGAGTGGAACTTACCTGGCAAAAAACTAATTGCTACGATTATGAAACTTATGAAATCCTCTATTCCCCTGAACCAATTGCTAATGGTAATTATGAGATCTGGGATAAAAACAATAACAGTAATTTCAATAATGCCGCTCCAACTTCTACGGTGGTTACCGGTCTTGATCAGAACTCTGAATACTTTTTCCAGATGCGGGTGCTGGATGCTAATGGCAATTATTCAGAGATGAGCAATGAAGTAAATTGTCTCACAGCACCTGCCAGGTTGCGTTATGAGAAGGCAGTAGGTAGAGATGGATATGTGAATTTCAGCTTTAATGCCTATCGTCAGGAAGATAATGCAGGTTTTCTGATTTACCGTAAAGCTGACTATGAAAATGAATATACCATGGTGGACAGCTGGATGACCAATCCGTACCTGGTCGCTTTAAATGGAATCGATAATTATACTTACAACTGGACAGATTCACTTACGACTAACTGGACAGAATATGCCTATATTGCAGCAAGTACAGACTCCCTTGGTAATGAATACTGGTACAATTATCCTGCCTATGTAACTCCCTTTGATATTTACACAATTCATTTCATGCATGAAGACAGTTTGCTTATAGATGATATCTGGTTTGGTGCCAGTCCCCAGGCGTCTAATGGCTGGGATCTTGATTATGATATTGAGCAGGATGAAACATCTTCTGGAGAATATGTATTTGCCGAATTTTATGAGGAAGACTGGGATAACCACAGCAGTATGACCAGGCAGATTGAAGGGGGGTATAATTTTGATACATCATTGAAGAGCTGGGTTTTTAGAGTGAAAAGTAATCAGCTTAATGATAATATCACTGTAGCAGCTCTTGGTCAGTTTATCAGAGATGGACGCAAACTATATCTGATTGACCAATCCTCTGGTCAAGTAGTCGATCTTCTTCAGAATGATTATATTTATGTAAATAATGGTGGTGCCTGGCGTCAATTCACCTTATACTGGGGTAATATCACGCCTTCCGTGGAATTTATAAATCCGGCAAATCATATTTATCAGGCAGGGGATATTGCTTCTTTCAGTTGGAATATCAACCGAAATTATCTGATAGATAATTTTGATGTATATATCGTAAGCCCCACAGAGACAATTCAGATCGGGGAATCCCTGCTGCCTTTCTTTAACCAGACGAACTGGACGGTACCTGATAATATGATCCTGGAAGATGCAAGGATCATGGTAGATCTGGAAATGATCGATGGTGACAGGCGTCAATATACATCCAGCTTCAAATTTGGCTGTGTGCCTTCCACTTATGCCATGGTAGTTCCATCCGGATTGCATCTGATATCAAATCCCTTCCTGGGAGCTAATAGTATTGATGATATTTTAGGTGAAGATGCTGATATATATACTCTGGAAAATAACGAGTATCAGCAGGATATAGCTTTCTTTTACGGTACGGGTTACTTTCTGGAAAGCGAGTTTGGAAATATGAGCGTAATCGCAGAAGATATCCAGGGTGGTAATGATCAGTTTACCATTCAAGCTGGCTGGAATATAGTACCTAATCCTTATTTATCAGGATTCCGTCGTGATGACCTTCGTATTGTAACTCCTAATCTGGAAATGACTTTTGCTGATGCTGTTCAGTATGATCTGATAGAAAGCGCCATTTATTCCTATGATAGAAGCTGGCATGAAGTCGATTATGTGTATCCTACTGAAGCTTTTTTGATGTATAGTAAGGTAGATAATATTGATGTGAAATTTATTCCTTATAATAACAATGAAAACAGTCTGATTACTGAGGATTATGATCTTAAGGTGCGATTGCTGGCAAACCAGGAGAATGGGGCAGAAGATGAACTTATTCTGGCTCTTAATCCAGCAGGTTCTTCAGGATATGATAAACTGTATGATCTTCCTGAACCATTTATGACTCCCGCTGATAACAATCTGAGCTTCTTCACGATCATAGATACTGCTGCTTCTGTATTAACAAATTTCAATCAAAATACAATTGCTGGCTATGATCTGCTGGAAGAAAGAGTGGACTGGGATTTCAGGATTGAGATGCAGCAGCTGGAAACTCTAATGTTTTCACTTACAGATAATGATTTACCCGAGGATGTTGTAGTTATCATTAATATTGATGGTATTGAGCATGATCTCAGCCGTGAAGGTGATTTTGAGTATGAACCTGGAGATAATATAGTAAATGGTATGATCAGTTTTGTACCTGTCTGGATGTCTGAGACAGAGGATAGCATAATACCTGTTCTCAGTGTGGTTAATTATCCTAATCCATTCTATTATGGCAATACACGTTCTGAGACAGTGAATGTTTCCTTCAATGTACCACAGGCAGATCAGGTGAAATTGTCTATATACAATATCAAGGGTCAAAAGGTAATTGATCTGGTGGATGATCATTATCAGCCGGGAAGGCATACGGTTAACTGGGATCTTAAGGATAACCGCGATCATGATATCGCCTCAGGAGTATATTTCAGCAGGATAGAAGCAGGCGGAAAAATGTCACATGCCAAGATGGTTATCATCAAGTAATATAAGAATTTGAGATAAAAAAAACGCCGGTCAATTGACCGGCGTTTTACTTATTTAATTAATTTTATTGTTGAACAGGGAATATATTAATTACATTATTCACATAGCGCAGGATCAAAGATGCATCATAAGCATCGATAATTTCATTGCCATCTACATTTGCAACTGTGATCTGCTCAATATCCCAACCGCTGATAAGTACCACAATATATTGTAATACAAGAGATGCATCATACGCTTCCACCTCGCCATTGCCATCGACATCACCATAATTTATCGGCTGTTCAAAATCATGATACCCCAGATAACTGAATGTATCTTCCGGGTATTGAGTCCAGGCAGTTGTATCAAAGGCAGTACTGGCATAAGCGATATTGCTGTTACGCACCAGAGTCATATTTTTTCCCCAGTCTTCAGAAGAGTCTGGAATTCCCACCAAATCCACCATTACACCATTATTAAAAAGGGCAACGGCATCATTGCCATTAAACGTCATGCTAAAACTGCTCGTTTCCATATCAACAAAGTCTTCACCAGTGAGATCATTAATGCCATTATTTTCATAAATTATCACATATACATCCCAGGGCGCAACTGTGCCACTCAATACCAGTTCATTGCCAAAATCTCCCCCGCCATTGGTTTGTTTACGCAAAGTCCAGCCAGCCAGATCCAGGATTTCTGGAGAGCCATTAAAGATTTCCAGAGCTTTGTGATAATAACTACCTTCCACATATTCAGAAATAAGCACAAAATCTTCACCAGAATTTTGATTCATAATACTGAAATCTGCATCACTCTCATCGGTTACAGTACCGTCTGGTGTACCTACCCGGATCCTGTATTGCTCGCCAACGGGAATATTTTCACTTATTGTCCATAAATAAGAGCCGTCATTAGCTTCATCTTCCGCAATGGTAAGTTCCTGACCTGCCAGCACTATTTCCAAAGTAACGGATTCATAGTATGCCAAAGAAGACCAGCTGATCTCGTATTGATTGCCAATAAACCAGATTTCACTACCATTAGGTGCAATCAGAGTGATCTCTGCCTGTCCTCCCTGATAATACCAGATCCGCTCAATAAGGGTATCATCAATAACAAAAGGATTAGGCTTATTTTCCTGATAGGCAGATATCGCCCAGGTACGTGCAATTTCGTCATCATCAGCTGGGTCTTCCAGATGCCAGCTATATAGATCATTCATCTGGTCATTAATAAAAGTATCATCAATATCATCATAATACATGGTATAAAAATAAAACATTGAACGAGCAATATTGCCTTTTGAAGCTTCCCGCGGCTCCCATTGATCTTCACCATAATTATCTTTCTCGGAATATTCATCAATATTGCTGGTGGGGATGGTAGTTAGAACTTCAGCATAACGATACCAGATATCGGTCTCATTATCAGGGATCTCGGCATAGGGTGCATTTGACCGGGAGGAATTTACATTGTCTTTGCAGGGATAGAGGTGATGCATATCACTGCGTTGGGGTTCCTGATCAGCTCCATAACTCTGGGGCCAGGTATGCTCGCAGTTGATTCCCTGATTAAAGGCATTGGTCGAAGGATCCAAATCTGGATCAAGGGTAATAGTAAAATTTGTATAAATACAGGAAAGCTGGTTATCCGGCTGAGAATCTATCTCTCCATAAAGGACATCACGG
>JAVCDJ010000029.1 GCA_030765845.1 Candidatus Stygibacter australis | reverse complement strand
GCAAATACCTTTATCACTCACTGCTGATTGGAACTGGATTGGACATTTACCTCAAGACCCAATTCCTCTTATTGATCTAATGGCACAATTAGAACCTGATGCATTGCAGATAAAAGCTCAGAATATCTCATCCACCTGGTTTACCGGTTATGGCTGGGTTGGGCAATTAAATGTTCTTGAACCTGGTGTAGGATATAAGCTTAAAATGGCTCAGCCAGATACTCTGATCTATCCTGACACGAGACAATATCCAGAGTATCTACTCCCTGAGAAAAAGTCCTATCTCTGGGATACAGCGAAAGGATTTGAAAACAATATGACCTTACTGGCTTCAATAGCAACGGATCAATATGAAGTTGGGGATATCATTCAAGCAGGATATTTTGATGATGCTGATATTTGCCATGGAGCAGGAGAATACATTGTAGAGCTTGGCTTATGGTATTTCACCATAGCTGGTAATGTAGAGGGTGAATCCCTGCATTTGAGGCTGTTAATGGCAGATGATCAGGAATATATCTGTGAACCGGTTATTGAGTTCTGCAATAATGCGATCATGGGAGAACCTGAATCTCCTGAGATATTTAATATCATTGTAACTGATAATAATGATAATGAAATACCTGAAATAACAAGTCTGGGTCAAAGCTATCCTAATCCCTGCCTGATTGATCAGCAGCGCATGAACCTGAATATTTCCTATAACATTGCTGAACCAGGAAGGATAAAATTGAATATCTTTAACAGCAAAGGACAATTAGTACGCAAACTTATCAATCAAGATCAAGAACCTGGAAGTTTCATTGTCAATTGGGACGGAAGAGATGAAAGGGGTAATTGTGTCTCAGCAGGAGTATATCTATATCAGTTAACTGCCAGTAAGAGGACTTATAACCGTAAGCTTCTGCTTTTGAGATAATGAAAGAATATATTCTTTACTGGATGCAGCAGGCTCAACGGGTAAATTATAACCAGGCTCTGAATTACAGTATTCAATTAGCAAACAGTAAAAAATTACCATTACTGGTTTGCTTTATAATTACTCCTTTTCCTGAAGCTCAGCCAGCTCATTACAGATTCATGCTGCAAGGTATACAGGAAGTTGAAAGTGCTTTGAAAGCAAAGAATATCAACTTTATTATCAGGATTGGTAATGTCACAGAAGAAGTCATCAACCTTTCAGTGAAGGCAGAAACCCTTATTATGGATAGAGGTTACCTGCGAATTCAAAGAGAATGGCGAAAATCCATACAGAAAATTGTTAAATGCCCTACTCGCATAATAGATACTGATACTATAATCCCGGTTATGCAGGTTTCTGATAAACAGGAGATTGCTGCCAGGACAATTAGGCCACGGATACGAAGATTACTGGATAAATATCTTACTGAAATCCCGGACATTTGCGTCGAATACAATGATTTATCACATAATCTTGTGAAAGAATTTAAGCAAAATCAGGAAGTCTATAAAACATATTCTTTAAATAATATTGATCATCCGCAGTATCATGTTGGCGGTTATTCCCAGGCAAAGAGCAAACTTGCTTATTTCATTTCTGAAAAACTATCTAAATATCACCTCTCCTCCAATGATCCCAGTCTGGACAATGTTTCCAGACTTAGTCCATATTTGCATTTTGGGCAGGTTTCATCACTGGAAATTGCTCTGGAAGTTATGAAAAGCAAAACTGCTCAAGAAGCAAAAGATGCTTATCTGGAACAGCTTATCGTGAGAAGGGAGCTCGCTGTAAATTTCATCTGGTTTGCTCCGGATTACGACAAATATCAGCACGCTGTACCTCATTGGGCTCAATCAAGTCTGGAATTGCACAAAAAAGACCAGCGGGAACATCTCTATTCTTTAGAAGAATTTGAGCAGGCAAAGACACATGATCCATACTGGAATGCTGCCCAGAATGAACTGCTGATTACCGGGATCATGCACAACTATATGCGAATGTATTGGGGCAAAAAAATTATGGAATGGACAGAATCCCCTCAACAGGCTTATGATTGGATGTGCTGGCTTAATAACAAATATCAGCTTGATGGCAGAGATGCCAATAGTTATGCCGGAATTGCCTGGTGTTTCGGTCTGCATGATCATCCCTGGAAAGAAAGAGCAGTTTTTGGGAAAATCCGCTATATGAATGCTAAAGGTCTTGAAAGAAAATTCAATATTAAAAAATATGCTGAAACCTGGAATCATAAGAAATATTAGTAAAGGTACCTAAAAAGAGGGTGGGCAGGAATATTTGGGAGATTATTCCTGCCCGACGAAGTCAGGATCGCTTGCTCCAGCCAATCCTGATGTGAGGGGTATTACTAAAAACAATATATATAATAGCATATAGTGTGCCAAACCATATAAAAATTTATATAAATCTATATTTATCATGATTTCTTACACTTACATAAATAAGTGATTTCTGACATTTATTTTTATCATTGAGAACATGGACTCATCTGTCACATCTGGGATTTCTACCGGGACAAATACGGGCGATGGATTAGGTTTTTTATAGTATTTCAGATTAGTTCCCAAAAAACAATAAATCGCTTATTATTCCATTCTCATAAATTATCTGAGAATTATCTTTACTTCTTATGCTAATAAAACAAACGTAAACTCATAATTAGATCAATTTAATCTATCCATTTAGTTGTATGTCGAAAATAAGACTCAATATGTTGATTTTCTTTCTCAATAAATCTCCTGTCATTTCAAAGTAATTATTGCATGTAAAATTAAATGTAAGTAAGATAGTTATTTATGCCAGTAAAAGAATACTAAAAACTATCCATTCACATCCTAATTACCTATCAGGATATCTCAAGGTGCCTAAACTGGGAACAGCATGACATTTTTATGTTATGCTGTTCCCAGTTTAGGCACTTTAATTGTACTTGATTGCTGATTAGAACAAAGTTATAAATTAATTATGAGTGATTTATATAACTTGCAAAGGACAAATATTGGATGAAATATGTCTGAAATCTCGCAATGCTCGAAATCAAGTTGCCGGGCTTTTGCGCCAGAATTTCGTAGGGGCAGACCCGTGTGTCTGCCCTGAATTTATGGTGGGATAAAATTTTCGAAAAGGGCAGGCACACGAGTCTGTCCCTAACAGTTGGTGTATCAAACATTGAGATGATGGGAGAAAAACTAGGTGATGCTGGAATATTTAACTGTAATCAGGTGATAAAGGCCGTTATCTGTGCCCCACCTGGAAATACCCCGCGGTGCACATATAACTTTGTTGATGTGATTAACTTGACAGAGAATATAAGAGGTGAAAAATAAATAATAGAGGTATTAAGAAAAATGACAAGGATAATAATATTATTAATATTGGTAAGTTTTGCATTCCTATCAGCTATAAGTTTGCAGGAAGTCTATGATGGCTCAGGGACTCAAGGTAATTATGATCGGTATTTGATACTTGAGACGGGCATTATCTATACAGGAGGTTTATGGATAGGGAAGACCCTTAATCCTCAGACGAATCATCTTGAAGGAATAGAAGGTGAAGATGTTTTCATTGAGGGAAATGGAGCAATTCTTGATCTGGAAGGCAGTGAACTAACTATATCATACTGCAATAACCGTCTTGATATCCAGGACTGTATTATCATCAATGGTGATGTGCATTACCGGGGTGAATCTGCATTATTTCAGGCAAAACCAGAGGGAGTTGTTAGTTATTGTACTTTCTATAATAATGATGACTACTGTTTCCGTTTTATGGGAACGGGTGAAGATATAGTTCTTCATCATAATATATTCACAAATGCGAAAGAGACGGGTGACGAATACACCTATTTAACAGGCTTCTCGATGGAATGGCTACCTACAGGGATAAATGTGGGTATAAGCGGACAAGGTGGTTTGCCATTTTTTCACGACAACTGGTCATGGTTCAGTGATGATACTGCTAATGCAGATTCACTGCGTCATATTGCGGTGCTTTGTGATTATGGCTGATTTGCTCCATTTGTCTGGCTGGAAGCTGGATTAGAAGAATATAATAATACCTTTGGAATTGATCCTATGTTCAATGATGCAGAAAATCTTGATTTCAGTCTGGCGGAGGGGTCACCTGCTGCTGGATATGGATGCAGGATATTTGCTCCTGCCAGGGAAATAAAAAGTGATGACATAATATCAGGAAACCCGGTTCAAACAGTGATACGAGAGATCGTAGATGTATCTGGGGAGATCAATGAAAATACTTTCTGGGAAGCCGACACGATCAGAGTAACTGGTGATCTGATTATTAATGAAGATGTGATATTGCAGATAGCAGCGGGAGTAAGGATTGAATTCACTAATTATTATCAAGTTGAAGTATTAGGAAGTATCCTTGCCGAAGGCAGTGCTGATCAGAGAATAATATTTACCTCATCTGATCCGGAGTCATTTACTTATAATGAATCGCAGCGTTCTGCCTGGAATGGTATCAGATATCCTTATACAACTGCATTACAGGACAGCTCAATCTTCCGCTACTGCGTATTTGAATATGCCAAATCCACGTTAGACACATTACAGGCGGGAGCAGCAATATCGCTGAATAATTTCTCAAAGATCAGGATAGAAAACTGTATATTTCGCAATAATGTCGCTGAAAGGGGGGGAGCAATCGCCTGCAGGACTTTGAGCCAACCGGAAATAATCAATAATCTATTTCATGATAATTATTGTCTGATGACAGGTTCTGTGTTTTATAATGAGTATTCATATCCAATCCTGATCAATAACACAATCACAGATAATTACTCCATCAATGAAGATGAATGGACACCAAGTTGTGCTTTAACGAATTTATTCAGTAAACCCAAACTGATTAATAATATCATCTGGGGTAATGAGACGGAGTATTTTATAGGTGGAGAGATATTTGAGCCCAGAGCTTATTATTATGGAGTAAATGATATAGATCAGTTTTTAAATGAAGAAAATCTCTTTCTTGATCCAGAACTCAGCGATGTTTGGGACTTGAGCACTCTTTCAGTATGTGTTGATGCTGGAGAAGCAAATATAATGCTGCCAGAAACTGATCTGGCAGGAAATGATCGATATTGCGGGAATGGTCTTGATCTTGGTTGCTATGAACTCCAGGTAAATGGGTTAGATGATATTTTGGAGCCGGATTATGAAATCAGTATTTATCCCAATCCCTTCAATCCTATCACTACAATTAATTATTACTTAGAGAAACCTGATCAGGTAAAATTAGAAGTATATAATGTGCGTGGACAAAAAATCTGGTCGAGTGGGGAGAGAAGTCGGGAAGCTGGACATCATCAATTTACCTGGAACGGTATAGATAAAAGAGGTAGGCAGGTTTCTTCCGGATTGTATTTATTTAGATTAAATCGCACCAAAAGTACATCAGAAATCAAAGGAATATTACTTAAATAGTTCAAAAATATTGACATAAAAGCAGAAGTTTGGGAAAAAATCACTTTGTAAAAAGAGGGGTATATAAAGTTTTATGTCTACTGGGAGTATTAAAAATAGTAGTATTTTATTATGCTTATTATTAGTATCAATAATACCAGTATATTCAGATGTAAGACTTATATCTGAACCGGACTGGCAAATTGTAAATTATTGCAACAGTACGACAGCTTATGGAAGAATTACCTTAGATGGGGCAGATGTAACCACAGAAGAACGCGTTGGAGCTTTCGTTGATGGTGAATGCCGTGGTTGGCAGTATGTGAGTATATTAGACGGGCAGTCCTATGTGACGCTGGTGATCAATGGTGAATTTACTGAAGAAGTTGAATTCTATTTATATCAGGCAACTGAGAGATTAATTTGTCCAATCAGTTATTCAACAATGACCTCACCTGGTAATGTCATTGGCTATCCACCAGATTTTTTGCCATTGACTGCAACTACAACAAATTCGAACCATTTACCCTATTTAGAAATTCCCGATGTGATCATACTAAATGAGAGAGAAACATTCAATTATTATTTTGGTACAGATTTTTATGACCTGGATGATGATATTATTTATTTCTCCAGTGTTCTACCCAATGAAGTTGAAATCAGCTTAGCTGTACCAGAATGGCAAGCTGTAACTTCCAGCGGAGTAACAACTCTTTTTGCTGAAATGACAATCAATGATGAAGCAGCTGATGAGGGTGATCTAGTGAGTGCTTTTGTGGGAAATGAATGCCGTGCAGTAGCAGAAGTAGAAATGTGGGATTCCATACCTGTAATTACATTGATAATATTTGGTACTTCGATTGAGTCTGTGATTTTTAAAATACATGATATATCTGAAGACAGAACCTGGTTATGCGATCAGATAGTGAATACTCAACCTGGAGGTATGATAGGCTATCCAGATTTGCTCTCCATTTCAGGAGTCGATGAAATAATTGAATCTGATATGACAATTGATATTGCAGAACAACTTGAGCAGAATGAACTGATGAGTATTATATTGAGCGATTATCCAGTTGTTTCTCAAATCAGGCAAAATATTCTTCTGGATGTTGGGAGCGGTAATTTACCTCCGGTATTATCACTGCCTGAAGTACTTTTTTATGAAGATGATGAATATCAGCTTGATTTGCAATATTACACCACAGATTTAGAGAATGATGAGATAAATTATCAAATAGTAAATAATTCAGTTTTGATTGCCCAAATCTGTAGTAATATCCTGAATATCAGTGCTCCTGAGAACTGGTTTGGTGATGCTGAAATGCTGATATATGCATCTGATGGTGGTAGATTATATGATCTGGATACTTTAATTGTGCATGTTTTACCAGTTAATGATGCACCAGTATTAGTAGCTCCGGAAAATATAACATTTTCTGAAGACAACTCAGGTTTTTTGGATCTTAGCAATAGTTATGATGTTGATAATGATGATTTTGAGATAAACATCAATGATCAGGGATTACTGGAAATATTTCCTCAAACTCCGCAATGGCAACCGGTAATTTATAATAATACCGCTTCTGCGTATTTGCAAGTGACCCATTTTGGGGAAAGCGTCTCACAAGGAACAATAATTGCAGCTTTTTCGGACTCAGAATGCCGAGGAACAATTACTACAACTAACTATCAGGGAAATAGTTTTGCCATTTTGCCAATATATTGTCAGGGAAATGATAATATCAGCTTCAAGGCCTATGATCCTGAAGAGCAAATGCTTTATCTTTCTTCGATTTCAGTGATAGTAACGCCAAACAGCAATATAGGATTTCCTCCTGATTATTATCTGCTCAATTTTGACAATGATCAAATACCTCTTATTTATGAGCTTACAGCATCGCCAGACTGGAATGGCAACACTATATTGGAGATTTCTATAAATGACTCCATTATTACAGGAAATACTGTCGAAATTGAAATTATAGTCGCTCCTGAACCTGATGAACCTTGTATTAATTTGCCGGAACAGCTAATCTTTGCTGCCGAATTGGATGACTGGATTGACCTTAATCCGTTTATATATGAACCTGATGGGGAGCAGTATGAGCTGTTCATTGATGATAATGATGGTCTGAATTTAAATGCAGAAAATGGAATTATGCAGATAACTGATGCTCCTCAGATTGCAGGAGATTATCATCCTTTATTGAGAGTAGTGGACGTTACTGGATTGTCAGCATCAGTTGAGGCAGAAATTTTAATAAAGCCCCAATATCCAGAATCTTATAATTTGCTGCCGGGTTGGAACTGGTTTTCTTTACCAATTGGTACAAATCACCCTCAACCTGATAATATGTTAAGTTCTATATGTGATTCGGCAGATTATCTGAAAGGTCAAACTGGCTTTATAAATTTTTATCCAGGTTTAGGTTGGAATGGACCGCTTTTGAATTTAACATGCTCAAGTTTGTATAAAGCTCATCTTTTGGAACCTGCAGTATTGCATCCTGAAGGTTGGATCATTGAGCCTGAAGAAACTGAGATAGAAATCTATGCGGGATGGAATTGGATCAGTTATATTCCTGCTGAAACAATGTCTATTGATGAAGCATTAGCAGATTTGTCGGGCAATCTTGATTATATTAAATATCAGAGTGGCTATGCCCTTTATTACGAGGGAATAGGCTGGGTAGGACCTTTGGAATTTCTTGATCCAGGGGAAGGATATATGGTGCATGCTCTATATGATCAGGTTTTCAATTATCCACAGGCAACCAGGAATAATATCGCTGCAGTTTATGAAAAACCTAAAATAAAAATAGATTATTCTCAATATGAATATACTGCCAGTATCACAGCAATCATCTCTGGATATACGCCTCATCCTGGTGATGAATTGATCGCTTATGCTGGTGACAGAATTGCAGGATATGCT
>JAVCDJ010000028.1 GCA_030765845.1 Candidatus Stygibacter australis | reverse complement strand
TTTATTTTTTATATTACCTTTTCGATTCTGAATAAATAGTTTATTAAATCATCTAAGTACAAAATAAGTTATCCAATATAAAATAGCTCCTAAAGCAATTAAACCAGTCAGCATTAACTGCGAAACAACTTTAAATTTGATCTCTCTTGGAGTAAGTGGTCGTTTTTCCTTTCTCAGCTTCTTCTCTTTCATTGAACCTATCACCACTCCCAGAGCCAATCCGAATGCCGGGCCTAAAACTATCCCCACAATGATTTGTTTCAAAGCAATACCAATGGGTAACGATATAGCAAAACCCAAGGGCATAAAGGTCGCAATTCCCCTGCCAATGCGATTCTTCTCTGATTGAATACCTTCAGCTTCCTCATTCTCTTTCTTGATCTTTAAAGCCATAATGATCACAATCGTGATGACCAGTAAAAATGCTGCCATCATTATAATAATGATTGAATCACCGTTAAAAATCTGCCGTAATAAATCATTTGATCCAGAACCCATAATTCCTCCAGATATTTTCTTCTCCAGCTGCAAAATTCTCACTAAAGCAAATTTATATCCCTTGCCTGCAAAGGGTCAATCTTTTTTTGTTATACTCTCTGATTTCCCGAAAGAAGACAGTTTAGTTTCCACCATCCAAGACCTTCCTGATATTCACGCATCCCCTCGAAATTAATTGCAATTGCGTCAGCGCTGAATTATTATATTAAGCCATTTTCATTAACCACCAACTTCAGTTGGTGGGCATTGAATACAAAAGATGTGTAGTCACTTTAGTGACTTCAACAACTTATATAAATATTTATGAAATTTTCAAATGAATAATCTAAGCATAGAATTATAAAAGTGGCTGAAGCCACAATATGTTTTTGTTATATTCAGCCCACCGATTAAAATCGGTGGTTAATGAGATTGAGAAAATTAACAACTGGAATCATACTTAACTCATATAATATCTGATTGTTAGGCAGTTTCCATCTTCAAAATACAGGGGAAATCAGCAGGGAATAAAGACAAAATTGAGAGTAAATTAACCTGAAAATAATACCGGCTGGTAGATTTCCACCAGCCGGTAAATTTATGCGTGAGTAAAAGTAATATTGCTCTTAAAACATCTCAACCAGGAATTTCTTCCTCATTTCATTAACCTTGGCGAGATATGTTTCCCGCTGCAGCTGAGAGCTTAAGTCTTTTTTTACCTTATCTTTGACTTTATCAAATACTGGTTTTTCACTTTCAGTTTTGCTGTTAAGCTTGATCAGATGATAGCCGAACTGAGTTTTTACGGGTATTGAGATTTCATTTATGGCTAAAGTGAAAGCTATGTTGTCATATTCAGGTACCATTTGTCCCCTTTCATAACTGCCAAGGGTTCCACCGCGTTCATTAGAAGGACAGGTTGAATGCTGTTTGGCAGCATCTTCAAAACTGATCTCTTCACTAACAATCTTATTTCTCAGTTCAAGGCACAGCTCTTCAGAATCCACCAGGATATGGCTTGTATCAGCGGTTTCTTTTTTCCCGAATTTTGTGGGATCCTGATTAAAATGAGCGCGTAAATCGTCATTATTGATCTTAGTTGCCGCCATAACGCTGTTGATGTTCAGCTGCGTGAGGATAAAATCTCGTGCTTTTGCCATTTCCTGCTGATAGGATTCAGTTTCATCAAGCTTGCGTTCAATAGCGTCATTTAAGAATAATTCCTGATTGATGAGTTCGTTCAATACGTGTTTAATACCTTCTTCATTTCTATATTGGGCTGCAGTTTGAGGTTCGAGTCTCTGGATAAAATTTTCCACATCCAGCAGAGAGATTTCTTTGCCATTCACTTTTGCAAGAATCTTATTTTCCATTCCTATACTCCTTAATAATTTTATGTCTGATTATTTTAGCAGGGATTATGTGTCAAATGGTATCCCTGATCAGAATGATAATTGTCCCTTTAAATTTATTTTAGTTGACTATAAATTTGAATTCTGCTACATATTGTCTTAGTTAAGTAATCTCAATTTTGAGGGAGTGTTTATGCGTTTTAGACATTTAGAAAAAGAAAGTTTATTACAGCAATGTCTTGATATTTCCAGTGGCATGTTTATTGGACTTGATAAAATGGGAATTGTTATCCTGGCAAATGCGAAAGCTTCTGAAATATTGGGCTTTCCCATAGACGAGATCACTGGAAAGAACTGGTTTAAGAGTTTTATTCCCGGATCAGAAGGGGAAGAGATCAGAGCTGTTTTTGCAAAATTAATTTCTGGAGAGATCACATCAGTAGAATTCTTTGAAAATGAAGTGTTAACCAGTACTGGAGAATTAAAAACTATCTTGTGGCATAATTCCATTACATATGACAGGAAAAATAATGTAACGGGCTTGCTGAGTTCTGGAAAAGATATCACAGATCTTAAGGACACAAGTTCGGCATTAATGAAAAAAGAACTGCAATTGCAGAAAATATTTGATCTGCTGCCAATAGGTTTATGGATAACGGATGAAAATGGTAAGCTGGTGAGTGGAAATCCTGCCGGAGTAAAAATCTGGGGTGCAGAGCCACACGTTAGCATGGAAGAATATGGAGTATTTAAAGCCTGGCGCATGCCCGGACACGAAGAGATCTTGCCCGAGGACTGGGCTTTGGCACATACTATCAAAGAAGGTGTGACAATTGAAAATGAGCTTTTGGAAATTGAAGCCTTTGATGGGAAAAAGAAACTGATCCTGAATTATACTGCTCCGGTAATGAATAATGAGAGTAAAATTGAAGGAGCAATAGTTCTCAATCTGGATGTAACGGAAGAAAAGAAATTGGAACAATCTCTTGCCGAGAGTGAAGAACGCTTTCAGCAGGCGATTAAAGCAACTAATGATGGTCTTTTTGACTGGAATCTCAAAACAGATCAAGTTTATTATTCTCCACACTGGAAGAAAATGCTGGGATACGAAGATGATGAAGTATCAAATATTCTTTCGGAATGGGAAAGACTCACTCATCCAGATGATGTCGATATCACTATGAAGATGGTTGATGATTTACTTAAAGGGAAAATTGATCGTTTAGAG
Source organism: Candidatus Stygibacter australis (assembly GCA_030765845.1). NCBI lineage: Bacteria > Pseudomonadati > Candidatus Cloacimonadota > Cloacimonadia (SeqCode) > Cloacimonadales (SeqCode) > Candidatus Stygibacter > Candidatus Stygibacter australis. Next base: position 60,232 of record JAVCDJ010000028.1, on the reverse strand, counting down.
ATTGAATTTAAAATGAAGCATAAAGATGGTCACTGGGTGGATATTCTCTCAAGAGCAAATAAAGTTCTGGATAAAAACGGTAAAGCAGTGCGTATTGTAGGAACTCACGTGGATATCACAGAATTGAAACAATATCGTGAGAAACTGGAAGAGCTTGTTTTGCAGAGGACACAAGACCTGGAAGAAAAAAATGCCGAATTGCAGAGATATAATAAGCTGTTTATTGGCAGAGAGTTCAGGATCAAAGAGCTACGCGAAGAAGTGAAGGCATTAAAGAGGAAACTCTCTAAATAAAAACCAGATATAGAATTTTAATTTCATAGACTTGAATTATTAAAAGATTTTTATTTTATATACACATATCAACCGTCTATAATCAGTTACTCTTTCTCTTTTTTTACTTGCCCTTAAGAAGATTAATTATTTGTTTGCCAATGGGAGTTTAACATGATTGAAATCGGCGTGAATGGACTGGCAAAAAGATTTTCTACCCAACCAGTATTCACTGATATATCCTTTGATATACAAACTGGAGAAAAACTGGGTATGGTGGGCAGTAATGGCACAGGCAAAACCACTATATTCAAGATCATAACCGGACTTGAAGGGGCAGATTCCGGGCAGATAACTCTTCGAAAAGGTTGTCGTGCTGGTTATTTGCAGCAGGAACCTGATAATTATGATACTGAAACCGTACGACAAGTAATATTGCTGGCTTTTAAAGAACAACTTAAGCAGGCAGAGCGATTACAATATCTGGAAATAGAGCTGGCTGATGCCAGGGGTGATCATCTGGAATCCTTGACCAATGAGTATGGCAATCTTCTGGCAGACTTTGAACAGCAGGAAGGCTATCAGATCGAAGTGGAACTGGCAAAGATCTGCACCGGACTGGAAATTCCGCAATCTATGCTGATGCAATCCTTTATTTTGCTAAGTGGAGGAGAAAAAACACGGGTAATGCTGGCAAAAATTCTGCTGGAAAAACCTGATGTACTACTTCTGGATGAGCCCACAAATCATCTTGATATTGCCGCAAGTGAATGGCTGGAAGATTACTTGAAAAGCTATGCAGGAGCAGCATTGATCATCTCGCATGATCGCTATTTCCTTGATAAGACGGTAAATGGGATTATTGAGATTGAAGCAGGAAAGTCAATGCGGTTTGCAGGCAATTATTCTGCTTATTGTCAGGAAAAGGAACGCCGTTTACTGACAGAATTTGAGAATTTCAAAAATATCCAGAAGAAGATCAAAGCTATGAAAGCAGCAGCAGAGAGATATCGCATCTGGGGCAGGATCAACCCTGATAATAGCGCTCATTTTGCCAGAGCAAAGAAACTGGAAGCCAGGATAGAAGAACTGCAGCAAATAGATAAACCTCAGGAAAAATATAAGATCAAGATGCAATTCTCAGGAACAAGAAGATCAGGTAATGACGTGCTGATAGCAGAAAAACTCACAAAAAGTTTTGGAGACAAGCTGCTTTTTAAGAAGGCAGATTTCCTTATGAAATACAAAGAGAGAATGGCATTTATCGGTCGTAATGGCAGTGGGAAAACCACTTTTTTCAAAATGGCATTGCAGGAAGAAAAGCCTGATAACGGTAATATAAGGCTGGGAGCCAGTACCCTTCCAGGGGTGATGGAACAGGATATCAGGTTTTCTGACAGTAAATCGACCGTGATAGAAACCTTCCGGGAAGCATTTCCCATGACTGAAGGTGAAGCACGTAATATCCTGGCAAAATTTCTGTTTCGTGGAGATGATGTTTTCAAGAAAATTGCCGTACTTTCCGGTGGTGAAAAGGTAAGATTGCGTATCTGCTTTCTGATGCATAGCAACCTTAATCTTCTCATGCTGGATGAGCCTACAAATCACCTTGATATTGAGTCCCGGGAAATGATAGAAGAAGCACTTGCTGAATTTGAAGGATCTATTATATTTATCTCACATGATCGCTATTTCATCAATAAAATTGCTGATTCAGTAGTGGCTCTGGAGAATGCCTCTTTTAAAAGATATGAAGGTAATTATGACTACTATCGTCAAAAAATAAAACAGAAAGCTAATCAGCAAATTCATAAACCGGCTGCTGCATCGAAACCTAAAACCCAGACCAGTCGCAAAGTTAACCCTCTTCTGGTCTCTCAACTGGAATATGAGATTGAAGAAGTGGAAATAAGAAGGCAGGCTATGGTAGATGCAATGGAAAAAAATTCTACCGATTATCAGAAATTAATGGAATTACACCATGAAAAAGATGATTGTGATGCCCATCTGGAAGAATTACTCCTGAGATGGGAAGAATTACTGCAAAAATAATAAAAGGAAAACAATATGAAAAAATCAATTAAACAAACCCACATGGAAAAACAGGTTCTCAAAAAACTACGTGGCGTATCCCATAATATTGCTGAATATATGTTTATGGATGAGGAAATCCTGGCTCTACAGGATTATGCTAATATCGTGTCGATCAAACGGCTGGGCTTTAATGATCATGGTCCCGTGCACATGCTCAAAGCAACCTTAAATGCTCTCTCAATGCTCGATCTGCTGATTGATGCCGGCATTGACCTTAATCTTAAAAGCGAGGGAATTGGTGATAATGACGATAGCAGGGTAGTGGTGTTGATTGCCGCTTTGCTGCATGATATTGGCATGACAGTATCTCGAGATAAGCATGAATTTATGGGCGTTAATTTAGCATTGCCGATAGTTAACCGGATATTAGAGAATTATTATTCAGATGATATGACCAAGCGTGTGATCCTACGCTCTATAATACTGGAATGTATTCTGGGACATATGGCAACCCAGAAAATCCAGTCGTTGGAAGCTGGACTGGTACTGATTGGTGATGGTTGCGACATGGAGCAGGGACGAGCAAGAATTTCTCTTAAACTTGCTGATATTGCCCGACGTGGAGATATTCACCGATATTCCTCCAGTGCCATCAAGAAGGTAAAAATTGTAAGAGGAGATATCAGACCGATTAAAATAGAGGTGCAAATGGTTGAATCTGTGGGTTTCTTCCAGATCGAAGAAGTGCTTTATCCCAAGATCCAATCAAGCCCTGTAAAGAAATATATCGAACTCACTGCTGGTGTGATCGGGAGAGAGATGAAGCAGTACTTATAAAGAAGGTAATATGGTAAACTATGTTTTAAGACCAGCATTGTGCCTTGATCTGGATGATACTGTCCGCTACAGCAAGAAAGGAGATTATATCAATAGTCCTGCTGATATAGTCCTGTTTGATGGCGTAGAAGAAACCATCTGGGGCTATAAAAATGAAGGATTCCTAATTTGCGGTATCTCCAATCAGGGTGGAATTGCCTATGGACACAAAACGCCGGAAGATAATGAAGCAGAACTAAAGTATACTGGAGAACTGTTCACAAATGACCCTTTTGATATGATCATTTCCTGCTACCAAATGCCGGGAGGAAAAATATTCCCCTACAATCACCGTTCTTTATTGCGAAAACCTGATATCGGAATGCTTGTTCAGTGCGAACTTCAAGCCTGGCAGCAGGGGATTATCATTGACTGGACAAAAAGCATAATGGTGGGTGACCGGGATACTGACGAGCAATGTGCCCTTAATGCAGGTATTCAATTTAGCTGGGCAACAGATTTTTTCTTTCGTTAATGAAGGTTTTCAAATATATCTAATTTCTCTTTAAGTTCCTTGATTTCGTCTCTGAGTTCCTTTATCCTGAATTCTCTATTCACCATGACACTAAACTGATGGTTAAGCTCATTGTATTTCTTTTGTATCTCAGCTGTTTTTTCTTCAACCAGCTCTGCCAGATGGTCACGATGCATTCGTAACTCGTTTTCCACTTTTTTCCGCTTTGTGATGTCCACGATTGCTACATATATTTTTTCCCAGTCTTTTTCATAACCCGGAGCTATATTAACAGTAATTTCCACATTCATTAAATTACCATTGAAGGTTAGTTCCTCAGTTTCTGCTACAAATGATCCCTTATTGGAATAAAGCCAGCATATCTCATCCTGCATTGTCTTTGTTGAGTATTCCGTGAATATCTTATTCAAAGAGATCATAAATTCATGATTTGAGTTAGCTTCAAACATTTCTACGGTTTTTGTATTAACTCTGATCACTTTCACCATTTCTGCGCATTTAAATAATTCCTCTGGATTCTCATCAAAATAGGACTTCAGGTTTTTTGGGGTTTCAAATGGTAAATTATCTAAATAACGCTTAAGTTCTGAGAAATCTTCCTCCCAGAGAGAAATGGGAGAATTTTCAAATAAACTCCTGAATTTGATTTCATTAGATTCCAGCTTTTCCATTAATTGTTTTCTTTCACTGATATCATTGATAAATACAAATTTATAATTTACTCCAGAAAATTCCTGATGATGGATCAATATCTCCACCAGCAGCTTTTCGCCACTTTTTCGCATAAGTTCAGTATCATATTTCTTAAAATCCTCGTTTTGAACTTCCTGCCAGAAAATTTCCTTATTTTCCTGATAACTGTCAGGAATGATATCTTCCCAGTTAAATTCATTCATCTGCTCTCTGCTGTAACCCAGCATCTTGCAACCATAATCATTCACATAATGAAGCTCTTTGGATTCATTCAGCCAGTAAGTACCAACCCGGGCATACATCAGAGAATATTTGAATAGATCCAAAGTGTTTTCATTTTCCTTACCTTCAGTGATATTTCTTCCAGAACCGATAATTTCTCGCAATGCTCCATTATTATCAAAAAAACCCTTTACATTCCAGTCCACCCAGATAGCTTTATCTTCTATTAACAATTCTTCCTGAAAACTAATTGTACTATTCGCGGGAGTTAGAATCGCAAGATTAACTTTCACCCTTTCAATATCTGTTGAAAACACACGAGTAAATATTCGCGTCCCTTCCATATCCTGCAAAGTCTCGTTGAATAAAAGACAATATGATTTGTTAGCATAAATAATTTCGTAATCAGAATTAGTGATCACTACCAGATCTCCAGGATTCTCAATAATTTTCAAATATTCACGATCAGTATTTCTCATTTTCTCCTCACTTTCTCCCAAAAACCCTTCAAAATTAGTTTATGCCAAATAGCAGTAAACTGTCAAATACTTTTACAAGATAATTAAGCATCCCCCCGAAATTTAATGGATAATCTCAGCTGTTTTTTTAATTATTCCCCGGTAGGGGATAAAGACGCATAGCCTCCGGTGAAACGAAGAGCCATCGGAGATATAAATGCCCATTGTGCAGCGCCGGTGTACTCACAGGTGCGGCGCAGATGACGACCACTATCACCCATTCCTGCGAATAAAAAAACTGCTGAGGATAAATACATAGACAGCAACTGATAACTGCCCGTAATTCTCGCCGCACTTCCGGAGTACCATCAGCGCTGCAAGTCCTACTTATCTGGTCAATTATCTATTATAAACATGCCCTGAATATATAAAAAAACAGGGGGATGCCAGCTTTTACAAGATAATATAGTATTTTTAATTACTGTACGCTTACGAACACTTTTTGTTGACGAAATATTTGCTTATCATGTATAAGGCTTTCGCAGATTTGATCTCTGATAATTGCTTAAAAAGGAGTTTCAATGATAGATAAGACAGCCAAAATCCTTGCAGTTGATGATAATGAAGACATATTATTCAGCCTTAAGCTGCTGCTCAAGAATCAGGTTGGTAAAGTAGTTCTGGAAAAAAATCCTGACCGTATCCCTGAATTAATGGAAGCAGAGGATTTTGATCTTATTCTGCTTGATATGAATTTCACCAAAGATTCGATTAGTGGTCAGGAAGGATTTCACTGGCTGGATCGGATATTGGAGATCAATCCAGAAAGTATCGTGATATTTATCACAGCTTATGGAGATGTGGAAAGGGCAGTGCAGGCAATCCGCCGTGGTGCGGTGGATTTTGTGCTCAAGCCCTGGCAGAATGAAAAACTGCTTGCTACACTATCATCAACTCTTAAGCTGAAACACTCGCAAGAAGAGAACAGCAAATTGCGTCTTCAGCAGAAAGAACTCTCTAATACAATAGATCGGTCTTTTCGTGATTTCATTGGACGCTCACAGCCCATGCAGGAAGTATTTAACACGATCAGAAAAGTTGCCGGCACTGATGCAAATGTGCTTATCCTGGGAGAAAACGGTACTGGAAAGGAACTTGTTGCCCGAGCCCTGCATCGTAATTCCAGCCGAAAAGATAAACTAATCCTCTCAGTTGACCTTGGTGCAATAACCGAAACCCTGTTTGAAAGTGAACTATTCGGGCACACAAAAGGTGCCTTCACTGATGCCAAAGCCAGCAAACCAGGACGCTTTGAAGTTGCTGACCGCGGAACCATATTCCTGGATGAGATTGGCAATCTTTCACTCCCATTACAGGCTAAATTACTCACAGTGATCGAGCGTCGCCAGGTTACCCGCGTGGGAGCTAATCATCCAGTACCTGTTGATGTACGCCTCATCTGCGCCACTAATATGCCACTATATCAGATGGTGAGTGAAAACACTTTCCGACGTGACCTGCTTTACAGGATAAATACCGTGGAAATAAAAATTCCTCCTTTGAGAGAACGAATTGATGACATCAAACCGCTGGTTGATCATTTTCTCCCCAAAATTGCTCACAAATATAAAAAAGATATTCGCTCTATCAGCAGTTCTGCCCTAAAAAAACTCCAGGATTACACCTGGCTTGGTAATGTTAGGGAACTTCAGCACGCTCTGGAGAGGGCTGTTATTCTGAGCGATTGTCAGATTCTATTACCTGATAATTTTATTCTCTCCCCTACCGATCAGCATCATGAGGAAATTGGCATCGACAGCTTCAATATAGAAGATGTGGAAAAATCACTTATCCAGAAAGTGATGCGGCAAAAAAACGGAAATATCAGCGCAGCAGCCAAGGAACTTGGTTTAACCCGTGCGTCACTATATAGAAGGTTAAAAAGATATGATCTATAAAAACTTCAAACTCAATTGTATTGTCCGCCTTTTACTGATTTCTGCCAATCTTTTTCTAGTTTATTATTCTATCAGCGAGCTCAGTTACCATATCACACCAGTACTTCTGGCAATTACCACCATTATCCAGTTCATTTCACTTTTCAGCTATATTCAGAAGATAAATCTATATCTCACCACTTTTCTGGAATCTATCCGCTATGCTGATTTCTCCCGTTCCTTTCAGATTGAAGGTCTGGGTTCCAAGTATGATGAACTAAAAAAAGTATTTAACCTGGTTATTGCCGATTTCCAGAAAATTCGCTCTGATAAGGAAGAAAACTATCATTATCTGCAAAATGTTATTCAGCACATAGGCATTGGACTTATTGCCTTTAATCAGGATGGTGAACTTGAAATGACCAATAATGCTGCCAAAAAGCTGTTCCAGGTGCATCGACTGAAAAATATCTCGGAACTTGCCCCATTAAATGAAAAATTACCCTATACTCTTCTCTCGCTTTCTACTGGTGACCGCACCCTCATCCAGATAGCTGATAATGATAATATCATGCAGCTGGCCATGTATGCTACCGAATTTAAACTCAAAGATAGAGCCATAAAACTCGTCTCTCTGCAAAATATCCAATCTGAACTCGAAGAACAGGAAATGGCTGCCTGGCAAAAACTTATCTCAGTGCTTACTCACGAAATTATGAATTCCATAACCCCTATCGCCTCTCTTTCGTCAACTGTAAATCATCTGCTCAATGAAGCAAAAGATGATGATGGTAACCCATTGCCCCTTGATAATGAAACCATTGACGATATCCGCAGTTCCATGATCACGATCAATAAAAGGTCAACTGGCTTAATTCATTTCGTGGAATCTTACCGTAATCTGACTAAAATCCCCAAACCAAAGTTTGCTATTGTACCAGTTAGCAATATCTTCAAGAATATTCACAATCTGCTTGATGAAGATATCAAAAACAAAAATGTCATCTTTACGTCAAACATTGATCCTCATTCACTGGAACTTACCGTCGATCAGGAACAGATAGAGCAGGTTCTCTTAAATCTTCTCAAAAATTCCTGTCATGCTGTTGAAGGATCTGAAAATCCCAAAATCGAACTTTGCGCTTTCCTGGAAAATCGGGGACGCGTAGCTATCCAGGTATCAGATAATGGCGCTGGCATTCTTAAAGATGTAATTGATAAGATCTTCATCCCGTTTTTTACCACCAAATCAAATGGCTCAGGTATTGGGCTCAGCCTCTCACGTCAGATCATGCGTATCCACGGTGGCTCCATCTCAGTAGAATCCAAACCCTATCAAGCCACCACCTTCACCCTGAAATTCTAATCAAATATCACTCCTATCTTATGACCTAAGTGATTACTTTTTATTAGTATTATAGGTCTTATGATCCCTATAGGTTATATTTTGACATTACAATAAGTATATATCCTGATAATTCAGCAGTAAGTTGCTTACTTGAAGTATCTCCATCCCATAATTGTGCATCTGACTAGTGCCTTTTTACCTAAACAACTGTTCTCTAATATCTTTTATGTTTTAGCATGTATCTTTAACTTAATCAATTGTTCTATTTTCCCTGATTTGGGCTATTTATCAGGTATTTCCGCCTAACTACCTGATATATTTTATTTTAACTGTATTTTTCTCCCTCAAATATAAGGCAGTGGCCCTACAGTAGGTTCCCTGTGGGTTACAAGTGTACTATTTTTAATATTCGCAACTTCAAGCTTCATTTCTGTTTTCAGTTATTATTATAACGTTTCCACAGATAAATTATCAATTTTGAGAAAATTGAGAAATTTCCCGCCACTCCGTAGGGGCAGACCCGTGTGTCTGCCCTCTTCTAATCAGGATTATTATCCCCCCCCCCACCCCCAATTCCTACCCCGGGCAGACACATAGGTCTGCCCCTTGATGTACAATGTTGATATATTAGGATATATATTGTCAAAATTTTATCCGGGATTTAATTGGTATCTGTTAAGATATGAGAGTGATAAATATGATAAGGCGGTGAATGGAAGTGGAATATAAAAACCTGAGAAACTGGTTTGATGAATATACATCTGATTATGCAGAAGGAACTGACCGGCATAATATCATCCTGAAGATAGAGCATACGCAGAGAGTAGTATCAGATATAAATGAGATTGGCATAGAATTGGGATTAACCAGGACCAGGCTTGATCTGGCAAAGATAATTGGTTTGCTGCATGACATAGGTAGATTCGAGCAATATCGGCGCTATGGCACCTTTAGTGATACGAAATCAATTGATCATGCTGAGCTGGGAGTGGAGATCATTATAGAAAAGGAAATTTTGCAGGACCTTCCGCAAGGCATTCGGGAAATTGTGCTCAACTCAATAAAATATCACAATAAACTCACGATACCTGAAAACGAATCGGAAGAATTGATTTTTTACAGTAAACTTCTGCGTGATGCAGATAAGCTAGATATTTTCAAAGTGGTAACTGATTATTATAAAATCCGTTATTTAGGTAGAAATGAGACGCTGGAGCTTGACCTGCCGGAAACCGGTGACGTGAGCAGGATAGTATACGAATCGGTTAAGCAGAGACAACCAGTGGATTTCAAAATGATCAAAAACCTGAATGATTTCAAGCTGCTTCAGGCGGGATGGGTATTTGAAGTAAATTTCATCCCTACTATCCGATTGTTCAAAGAGCGTGGTTATCTATCAATGATCGAGGATTCTCTTCCTTCAGATGAAGGATTAGGGGAAATATTTCAGATGATCAGGGTTTATATTGAGCAAAAACTTTTATAGTTATCTTCACTTTAGTTCAAAAGTCTTGACTATAAAAAACAGTTAGATAAATTTACAAATTGTATAAAGAGCAATACAGGAGGTAATGATGAGGCATATAATTCTATTGATAGTGCTGGTTATGATCTTTCCCCTTTGCGGATATGAGATGGATACCCTGGTGGATTCACCCACAGCGGGTATGCTGCAGCGTGGCCAAACCGATATCTTTACTGAATTTTATAAAGACAATGGTTTACTTCTGGGAGTTCGGGTAGGAATAATAGACCGAATAATGATCGGTGTGAGTTACGGAGCAGAAAACGTGGTTGGCAATAATGACCCGGAATGGCATGATCAGGTGGAATTTTACGGTAAATTCAGAATCATAGATGAGACGATAAATATGCCTGCAATGGCGCTAGGCTATGATTCTCAGGGTCACGGCAGGTTTTATAAGGAAAGCGAGGATGGGGACGAAGTAAGACGTTATGACATCAAATCTAAGGGCTTCTTTTTTACCATGACCAAGAATTTTGGCTTTTTAGGGAATTTAGGAACACATCTGGGCATGAACTACAGTCTGGAAAACACTGAAAATGACCGTCACTTGAATATTTTTACGGGAATAGATAAGACCATCGGTGATGTAGTGGTGATGAGTCTGGAATATGACATGGCAATCAATGAAGATGAAAAATGGCTGGAAACTGTCATGAATGACGAAGAATACTTCAACAAAGGCTATTTGAATGCCGGAGTGGGAGTATATTTTAATTCCAACCTATATCTTCAGATGAAATTTAATGACCTGTTGGGCAATCGGGGAGATACCAGTCTGGCAGATCGATCAATCAGGTTAAAATATTATTTTGAGATATAATGAAGAAATTTAATTACCTGTTACTATTACTGCTGGTTCTTTCGGGTTGTGCAGTCAATAAGGACATACATCAGAAGCCCTCAGAAAAACAGGCAAAACCGGTAGATCTGAATTATCTGAAATCGATGATCTATTATTCCAGTTCTGAATATATGCGCTTAGAGGGTAATTATGATACAGCCTTTGATCTGGTGCGACTGGCAGAACAAAACAGTCCGGAAAGTGTTTATCTGAAAGAGAAGATATTTGATTATTTGAAAGGTCAGGCCCGACGGGACAGCACTATAGCTGATTATATGATCCGTCTGGGCAGTGAATGGTATGAATCTGGATATTACAGCAACAAGATCTTATACAACCTGGCCCAGGCATGTATATTTCAGGGAGATATCGAACTGGCAGATAAATATTTTGCTGGCAGTCTGGGAGCCGATGCCAAAAGAGAACAGTATCTAAGCTATTTTTTATTCAGGAATAGTTATTATCCCCCTGCTGACACGCTGCTTTTAAATAAGGCAATTGCTGGAGAATGGAAAACCGAAGAAGAAAACATCATTTATGAGATAATAGATATATATAAAACACTTCATAAGGAAAAAAGAGCCAGAGATCTATTATTGAAAGCATATCATCACTGGCGCAGTATGCAATCTTTAACGAATGTAGTGGCACTAAATCAATTGCTTGATGATTGGGATTTAACTATAGAACTGCTTTCTGATCGTCAGGATAATGAAGCTGATCTGCCAGTGGGGCTGTTTAAGTACCTGATCAGTGTGTATTATGAGTCCGGGGAATTTGAGAAAGTGATTAATCTGGAAGAAGAATGCCGTTCTACTGGTGATTCTATGGTTATGAGAATACTATTTCTATCTGCTCTGCAAGCAGGAAATTATAAACTAAGTCATCAGACTGCAGATCTGCTGTTGGCTGCCGGGTTCATTGATGATGAATATTATCCATCTTTTTATGGCAGTCTCTGGGAACTGGAGATGAAGGCTGGGAATTGGACAAAGGCCCTGGAGAATTTTGAGAAGATAGAAAATGTTTTGGATAAAATGGGACTGATAATAGGATTAATGACTGACAATGATACTGAGGAATTATTATCAGAATTTCTGGAAAATTATTATAAATTGACCGATGATAAAGCTTCCGGGATGTTCTTATTGAGTATATTTAATCTAACCAGAGGAGAGCGTGAACGCGGTGAAGAACTGCTTTCACTGGTAGATAATCAATATATAAAAGATAATGATCTGGTAGCACCAGTAGCTTCTGTTTATAAAGATAAAGATATTGAATTCATTATTTCCAAATTCAATGGTGACAGTATGCTTACTGGTTTGATGTATTTTTATCTACAGGATCAAGATAAGGCATTACCATATCTGGAAAGCTCATTTGAATCTGGTGAATTGAATGCCCAGGGAGTGATAGCACTGGCTGGAATATATGTCGATAAATCTGATGAAGAGAAGATATTACCCGTCTTAAGCTGGGGTGTTGAGCATTATCCAGATAATGGTAATATATTAAATTTCTATGGCTATCAAATTGCGGTTGAGGAAGAAGAAGAATTATATTCAGAAGCAGAAAACAACCTGATAAAAGCACTTGAGATGGAACCAGAAAATGCTATGTATTGGGATAGTCTGGGCTGGCTTTTTTACCGGATGGAGAGATATAATGATGCACTTAACGCAATGAAGCATACTGATAATATAGCCATGGGACATGCTGAAATTCTTTATCATTATGCAGCAATCCTCTATGAATCCCAACTTTATGATGAAGCCCTGATGTATCTAAACTTGTTAAGCGGATTTGAGGGAGAAGAGGAATTCCAGGAAAGAGCAAAAGAACTTATGACATTAATAAAAGAAAAATATTAGGAGGCAGGATGCGATTTGTATTTGGCAAACTGAATACGATATTAATGGTGATTGCCATTATTGTGACTGTGATCGGGTATCTGATCATGGGAACCGGAGATAATACGATTTCCCCAATATTGCTCGTCGTGGCTTATGCCATATTATTCCCCGCAGCAATAATTAGCGGTGCAGATAGAAGTACTGGTGAAGAAAACGGGCGACAAAAAAAGCGGAAGTAGATGGCAGATAATCGAAATTATTTATCAGACGAATTTATTGCAACTTTGAATAAATTTTCTTTGCGTGCACGTCTGATAGTGGAAGGATTTAAAATAGGATTGCATAAATCACCTTACCACGGATTCAGTGTGGAATTCTCTGATCACCGGCAATATAATCCAGGTGATCCAGTGGCACATATTGACTGGAAGGTGTTTGGCAAAACTGACCGCTATTACATCAAGCGCTATGAAGAAGAAACGAATCTGAAGAGCTATATTCTGCTTGATCATAGTGCATCTATGGGCTATGGAAAGGGCAAAATGAATAAACTTGAATACGGCAAGGCACTGGCATCATCACTTGCCTGGCTGATGATGAGCCAACAGGATGCTGTGGGTTTAATTACCTATAATAATGAACTTACTTCTTATTTACCTCCCCGATCACTCCGTTCATATCTGGATGAGATATTCAAGAAATTATATAATCTGGAAAGTGGTGATAGAACCAGTACAGCAAAAGTGCTTCATAAACTGGCAGAGCAGGTGCGCAAGCGAGGGTTGATCGTTCTCATCTCTGATATGCTGGATGATCTTGACGAGCTATTTTCGGGTTTACAGCATTTCAGACATCAGAAACACGAAGTGATACTATTTCATATTCAGGATCAGGATGAGCTTGATTTTGATTTCAAACGGGAGACAGAATTCATCGATGCTGAGACTAAAGAAAAGATAACCGTAAATCCCTGGATGATCAGAAGGGATTATCAGCAGGAATATGGGAATTATACCAAAGAACTTAAAAGACGATGTTATGAAGCTGGAATCGAGTATAATCCTATTACCACATCGACACCGTTTGAGAAGAATCTACTCGACTATCTGGTGAAAAGATCAAGACTGTATTGATCAAATTTTAGGGTCAAGCAGACATATAACCTGGAGTATTTCACCCAGAGTTTTAAATTTTACCTTCTTTAAATAACCTTCAGATTTAATATCCAGTGCATTGAGTTGCAAAACAATCTGATCCTTGGTCAAAGGTTGCATCAGCGATTGATCATAAAGATAAACATCATTTTCATTCGAATTGTAAGTTTTTAACCAGAAATGACACTCTACATTACCATTATCAAATACTTGAAGCAGAAGAAAACCTGAAATGAAATTACTTTCACCCTGAAAAGTTTCTGAACTGAATAAACGATTGATATCACGCTCAAATAACCTGGCAAATGCTTTGTTATTAGTGTATTGGAATAAAAAATCACTGCATTGGATATCTTCGAGTTCAAGATCCTCAGGAATGTCTGCCTGATAATATTCCCTGATACCCTTCATAGAGAAGGATTTTGTTTTAAAAAAGGATACAAGAGTGAAATCATCCTGGCTGATGTCATAGCCCGACATTTTAATATGCTCCATAATTTCCAAAGATGCAGTAAAAGGATGTGTACCAGGGATTTTGTCATTTAATACTTTGAGAAGAGCTTCCTGACCAAGGCGTGAATTATCAGGAAGTGTGCATTCAAATAAGCCATCAGTATAAATAAATATTGTCTGATCATCATTAATAAGGAGGTTATTTTCATCCGTTTCAGAATATAGATGATTTGGCAGCCAACCTACCGGGATATTCCCCTTATCATTTTCTATGAGCCTGGCTTTCTCTTCCTGATGATCATAAACAATAATTTCAGGATGCCCGGCTCTAATATAGCGGATTTCATTTGTGGAAACATTTACTGTGCCCAGAATAATAGTCATATAATTATTATTAATAAACAGGTACTTACAGAGTATTTTATTGAGCAAATTAAGTATCTGTGAAGGGACGATATCCGGTTTTGCCTGATCAATTAGCATATTAATTGTAGCATTTGCAGCCATCATGAGCATGGCAGCCTTTAGTCCATGCCCTGATACGTCACCCAGATAAAAGACATAATTATCTTTATCAACTGCATGATACCCAAAAAGATCACCCCCAACATCCAGAGAAGGAACATAGGCTGTTGAAAAGATCAACTCATCACTTATCAACAACCATTCGGGAAGGAGATATTCCTGTACAGTGCGAGCCAAAGAAAGATCCTGCTTGATCTCCAAAAACATTCTTTCCTGCTGCTTGGAGATGGCAATCTGCTTTTCTTCTGCGATTTTGATCCTTTGCTGCAAAAGTATATCAGCAGAAATCTCTTTCAGATGGTTTTCAAAAATCTTAAAATCTACCGGTTTGCTGATGAATGCGCTGATATGGAAATCTATAGCTTCCATAAAATATTTAATATCTCTGTGAGCAGAAATGATAATGATCTTAATATGACTGTCTTCTTCTCTGATTGTTTTAATCATTTCCAGGCCTGTAACTTGCGGCATTCTAATGTCAGT
This sequence comes from Candidatus Stygibacter australis, assembly GCA_030765845.1. Classification (NCBI taxonomy): domain Bacteria; kingdom Pseudomonadati; phylum Candidatus Cloacimonadota; class Cloacimonadia (SeqCode); order Cloacimonadales (SeqCode); genus Candidatus Stygibacter; species Candidatus Stygibacter australis. Next base: position 45,076 of record JAVCDJ010000028.1, on the reverse strand, counting down.
AATGATCAGATCAGGTTTTTCTGATTTGTATTTCTGTAGCCCGGATAACCCATCTTCAGCAGTGATCACCTTAGTAAATCTGCGGATCAGGATGTTCTTCAGAGAATGCAATGTATTTTCTGAATCTTCGCAAAGCAGGACTTTCAAATTGATTATCTGCTTTTTTATGCTTTCTGTCATCACTTATAAATAACCGTTCAGATTATTATCCTTTAAATAGCTGACCAGTTTTTTAACTTCTTCTGACCTTTCCATATCTGCTATCAGGAGTGAATCTTCAGTTTCTACTATCACCAGGTTATTGATTCCAATCAAACTTACCAGTCTATCTGAAAAAATGTAATTATCCTTGCTGTCAATAGCAAGAAATTCTCTTTTTGAGACGTTATTATCCTTGTCTTTAGGTGAAATGTCATATAGTGCTTTCCAGCTGCCCACATCACTCCAGCCAAAATTTGACGGGATAACCGCAATATTATCTGATTTTTCCATGATACCAATATCAACGGGGAGACGCGGCATTTGCTTATAAAGAGATGTGAAATCACTGCCTCTTTCATATTTTTGCCAAATAGCTTTAATTTTATCCAGTAAATCCCAGATTGCAGGCTGCAGCGTGATAAATGCTTCTCTTATTGTCTTCAAATTCCAGATAAACATACCACTATTCCAGAAAAAATTACCTCTCTCCAGATATTCCTGGGCTGTTTTCTTATCAGGTTTCTCCTTGAAGCTAACTACCTGAAATGAATTATTATTTATTTGCTCACCACTTTCTATATATCCATAGCTGGTTGCTGAATACGTAGGTGTAATACCAAATGTAACCAGCATATCCTGCCTGGCAGCAGCCTGGGCAATATCCACGCATTTATAGAATTCATCTGTGTCTGTGATCAAATGATCTGCAGCAGCTACCAGCATGGTTTCATCTTCAGGATACTTATTTCCCAGCCAGGCTAAGCTTAGTGCAATGCATGGGGCAGTATTCATTCCAAAAGGTTCAATAATGATATTTTGGGGATTAAGCTCAGGAAGATGATATTTTACCAATTCAGCCTGTCTGGCGGCAGTGACAATATAAATATCTTTAATTGATACTATTTTGAGCAGTCGATCTACAGTAAGCTTTATCATGGAATCTGTGCTAACGATGGGCAAAAACTGCTTGGGATTATCTTCTCTGGAAAGGGGCCAAAATCGGGAGCCAACTCCTCCTGCCATAATTAGAGCAATCATTTTTATTCTCCGTTTGTGCGGTTATCTATTATATTTGTATTCTCAGGAAATGCCGGTATAAAGATACTTTTGGGAAGCACAGAATTAATTTTCTCATCAAGAAATTGATATTTTACAGAATTATTGTCTTTATCAGTAATAAGTAATGAAGTGATCAGTCCTGATTTCAAGCTGATTATAATTTCTTCATCAGCTCTTTTTATTAATAACATAATGAAATCATCCTGAACTGGAAGCAATTGTTTTTCACTTTCATTCCAGTAAGATTTGATTATACTTAAAGGTCGGATCAAAAAATCTCCTTTATCCATATAAATCGCCTGTCCACTCTTCTTATCGTGCATGATCACAGTGTTTTCCTGGACGAATAATTCCTGTTCATCGGGAGGATCATAGGAAACATATAGTGAATCAGTATTATAATATATTTTCCCGGTTGTTGATTTTGTTCGATCAATCTCTGACCAGTGGTTTTCCTGAATAAGAGTTGCTTCAAACGAAGAAATTTTACTGTATTCATCGATGATCTGATTATAAATATCATCCAATTGATCCGCAGATAAATAAAGTGAAATAATAAGGAATAGTAATATCATGGAAATCTTCATAATAACTCCTCAGGCAAGTAGCCCAATCTTGCCAGATCTTCTAAATCTGCCAGCACTTCTCTTGATTTACTGCCCAGATGTGGACCAACAATATTTGCCTGTTCCAGCAGGTCGATCAATCTACCTGCTCGGGCATATCCAATTTTAAAATGACGCTGAAGCATTGAAACCGAAGCAGATCCTGCGGTAACTACAGCATAGGCAGCTTCCGGGAATAAATCGTCATCAAAATCGAAATTTACCAAAGCCGCACCTTCTTCCTGAATAATTATAATATCGTTTTCTGGTTTGGGCTGCACTCTCAGATAATCTACCAGATCATTGATCTCATCATCTGATACAAAAGCTCCATGAATTCTTTCCGGGATGGCTTTTCCTGGACCCAGATAGAGAGAATCACCTTTTCCAAGCAATTGCTCAGCACCATTAGAATCCATGATAACTCGTGAATTGATCTTTTGAGAAACCTTGAATGCTATTCTCGCAGGAAAATTTGCCTTGATCAAACCGGTGATAACCTTTGTGGAAGGACGCTGTGTAGCCAGGATCAAATGTATTCCTATCGCACGAGCCATCTGTGCCAGACGGGTTACCGGGCGTTCTATTTCCTTTGTAGCCGTCATTATCAGATCTGAGAATTCATCAATGATCACCACAATACAGGGAAGTTCATTATCTTCCGGTTCTTCTCCAATTGACTTTAATTCTCTGATCTTATTATTATAATCTTCCAGATTCCTTACTGTGTAATTCTGCAGCAGCTTATATCTTCTTTCCATTTCAGTGACTGCCCAATTTAGCGCCATCATCACATGATCAGTTTCTGTAACCACGTTTTGAATTAGATGAGGAATACCTTCATAACCGACTAATTCAATGCGTTTGGGATCAATGAGAATAAGACGAAGCTCCGAAGGTGTGCTCCGCAGCAGCAGACTTACAATAATGGAATTTACGCAGACGCTTTTCCCTGAACCAGTGGCACCTGCTATCAAAAGGTGCGGCATACGTGCAAGATCCGCTACTACAGGATTTCCTGCTATATCTTTTCCCAGGGCAAAAGCAAGTTTACTCTTCATCTTCTTCATCTGTGGTGAAAGCATAATATCACGCAGATAAATAATATCACGCTGGTCATTAGGTACTTCAATACCAATAAATCCCTTTCCCGGGATAGGAGCTTCCACCCTCAGACTTGTGGCTTTGAGTGCCAGCGCCAGATCTTTTGATAAGTTATTAAAAGTATTTACTTTAACTCCCGGTGCAGGTTCCAGTTCATATTGCGTTACTATAGGTCCAATATTGACATTTTTTACGGTTGCTTCTACCTGGAATTCAGCAAGTTTATTCTGCAGGACATTACTTACTTTGGCAATATTATCTTCTATGGATTTGCGGTCAGAGATTTGAGCAGAAGACTCCTGCAGAAAATTCGGGATTTTGGGAAGATGATATTTTCCATCAGCAGGTGGTTGATAATTATTGGGATTATCACGTCTTTTAACCTGTTTTAAAACTTTCTTTTCTTCCTTTTTAGGAGGAGTATTATTAATTGGAGGAGTTTTAACCTTTTTTTTAGGAATTTCCTCAATTATTTCCTCAATATCCAAACTTATCTGAGGATCTTCTTCAATATCTTCAGCCGGTTCTGAATGAATTATTAATTTGGGCTTTCGTGCTTTGGGAGCAGGTTTTCCTTCTATTTCTATCTTTTTACGTGGTTTGAATATCAGCCCAAAAAAACTGCTGAAGATTTTAGCAAGCCAGCAGAAGAAGCGCCAGATAAGTCCCAGTTCAAATATTATTATCACCATCACAATAATTATCACTGAAGCAATAATGATAGTTCCTGCGGTACCAAACATGTTATTGAGAAAAGTTCTGAAGAATTTAGTAAACAAACCTGGTATCTGAGACTGCTTATGAGTTACTGTGATCACAATGATATTCACAAAGAATGCCATGATCACAAAGCAGATTATCTTACTAAGGATATTTTCCTGATTAGATGTGAAAATATTAAAAAATGAGAGCATTATCATACCCAGCAGGAGAGAAATACAGAGTATTCTACCAAATAGATAGCTGAGCCAATAGCTCATACAGGCTCCAAAAGGCCCAATTGGGTTACTCACATCTGGGAAATCCATCTTTACCACATCCAGAAATGACATACCACTCTGGATAATATTATCGTAATCTGTGATAATCTTCTGACTATCTACACTGATTGCCACCAGCAATAAAATTGATAAAATCAAGAGTAGTAGCCAGATAATTATTGATTTAAAATTAATTGTCTGTTTTTCATCCATAATCACACACTAAACCTTATATTAATAACATCCCCATCTTGTACGATGTAATTTTTGCCCTCCAACCTGAAGAGTCCTTTTTCTCTTAATGCTTTTTCCGAACCTAGTTCCTTAAGTTTTTCATAATGAAAACACTCTGCCCGGATGAAGCCACGAGCAAGATCTGAGTGAATTTTTCCAGCAGCCAGAACAGCATTATCACCCCGCGTGATTGTCCAGGCTCTCACTTCATCTTTACCAACAGTAAAAAAGCTGATCAATCCAAGCATATCATAAGAAAATCTAATTAAGCGGTTAACAGCAGATTCGCTTATATTCATATCTTCCATGAACATCTCAGCTTCTTCGCTGTCTAGTTTGCTTAATTCCATTTCAAAATTACCTGCTAATTCAATAACACGATAATTTTCTTCTATTTTATTAATAAGATCATCATTTTTTCCGAAATTATTTTCATCAGAATTCAGGATTATCATAATTGGCTTCTCGGTAAGCAATCTGAATCCCCTGATCGCCTTTGCTTCTTCAACACTAAATTCCAGGTCTCGCACTGGTGTGGAATTATTCAGCTGTTCACTGATCCGGGAGAGAATGTGTTCTTCTATCTGCAATTCTGCCAGATTAACACCTCTTTTTTTATCTTTCACGATCCTTTCCAGTCTTTTTTCAACAATGATCATATCGCTGATAATCATATCTTCCATGATCTGTTCAATATCTGATAAGGGATCGGGATCACCCTGGCTTTGAGCGATAATTTCATCATTGAAATTTCTGATCACCAGCGCAAGTGCTTCTGAGGTTTTTATCAAACCTAAAGATTCTGCTGAGAACGCTTCGCCATCCTTACTGCCGGAATTTAGTCCAGCAAAATCAGTGAATTCTATATGAGTATATATTGTTTTCTTGGGTTGATAATGATCTGAAAGCCAATCAATTCTTTCATCTGGAACTTCCACCACTCCAATATTAGGTTCAAGCTTTTGACTGCTATATGAGGTAACTTCTGCTTCCAAACCTGTAAGGGCATTAAATATTGTGGTTTTTCCTGAGTTTTGTAAACCGATTAATCCAATTTTCATTTTAATTTTTCCTCTTTTTTTCCAATTCTTAAAGATAACCTCAGTAGCTGAAAAATCATCTTCATCACCCAGTATTTGATTAAAATTTCTTACAATAACTGTCAATTAAATTTAGTGAATGCTCCCGGATGCATCTATTTACCAATACAATAACTGGAGAAAATTTTATCCAGAATATCATCTGTGGTTATCACTCCCGTGATCTCTTCAAGTGCCTTACTTACCTGCAAAAGATCAAAAGCCAAGAACTCAATACTTCCTTCAGATTTCAAGGTTTCCTGAAACTGCAGCAATTCATTTAGAGCTTTTCTGGCAGCAGCAAGTTGACGCGTATTAGTCAAAGGTGGAACCTTAAATTCCTCCGGTTTGATATTGATTTCCTGTAATATGGCAGTTTTAAGCTCATTTAGTCCATCTGAGATAACCGTTGAACATGGTATATAATCCTGCCGGAGGTATTCACTGATAAGGGTAGGTGCAATAATATCAGTTTTATTAAGTACTTTGAGCAGTTTTTTATTTTTTACTGTCTCTTCTAATTTATTTATCTCATTATCCTGCATTTCAGAATCAGTTACATAGATCACCAGGTCAGATTTATCAATTATACCCATACTGCGAGCCATTCCCAGTTTTTCCAGAGCATCTTCCGAATCCCGCAATCCTGCAGTATCATAAAAAACAATCAAAAAACCAGATAAAGCAATAGCCTCTTCCAAATAGTCTCTGGTTGTTCCCGGCACTGGTGTGACAATAGCTCTTTCTGAATCAAGCAGAGCATTAAAAATACTTGATTTACCAACATTAGGTCTTCCCACCAGACTTACCCTGTAACCATTCCTCAAGATCATTCCATCTCTACCGCTTTTCACTAGCATTTCCAGGTCTTTTTTTAATCTGGAAATCTTAGTTTCAATATCCTCTAAAGAAATTGATTCCTGATAATCTTCAGGAAAATCTATCTCTAATTCCAGCGCAATGCGGATCTCAGTAATAATATCTAAAATATTACTGATCTTCTGTTTGAGCCGGCCCTCCATCTGATCAATAGCAGTTTTATGTGAAAAGCGCGTAGATGCAGAAAGCAGGTCTCCCACAGCTTCTGCCTGGGTAAGATCAAGTTTATTATTCAGAAAGGCTCGTTGTGTAAATTCTCCAGGATCAGCCAGACGGGCAAATTGAAGGATATTTTCCAGTATCTGAGCTGCAATATATTGATTGCCATGGCAGGATATTTCCACAACATCTTCACCGGTATAACTGTCAGGAGCTCGAAATACTGTAATAAGCACTTCATCAATTAATTGTTCACAAGCATATATCTTGCCAAAAGTCGCATAGCGGCTGGGAGTTTCTGCCAAAGTTTTTTGGGCTTTGAATATTTTATCACAAATCTTGATGGCATCAGCTCCACTCAAACGAATTATATGGATTGCTCCCTTACCGGCAGCAGTCGATTGAGCAGCTATTGTATCCTGATTAAAATTCACTCTAAAATATGTCCTTCTCTTCAAGCTCTTTAAAAATGTGAGTCGCTTCCAAACCATAATGGGATTTAAGAATTGCTATTTTGCCATGGGTAATAAATTCATCCGGAAGACCAAATGAATATACCTTGATGTCGGTATTACAATAGTAATTACTGATATTCATACCAAAACCACCTTTCAAGGCATTATCTTCAAGAGTTATCACAATGTCCACTTGGGATTTCAAATTTTCAAGCAATTCGGTATCAAGGGGTTTGATAAAACGGGGATCGATCAATACAGGTTCAATTTGATATTTATCCCTGATCATCTTCACCAGTTTTTCTGCCTCAAAGAAATAATTTCCAACTCCAATCACTGCAACCTTTTCACCTTCAGATACTACGACTGATTTCCCCAGAATGATCTCTGCTTCTCTTGAATTGCATAGTGGTGCTAAGCCACGAGCATAACGGATTGCCACAGGACCAGACTCATAATTGCAGGCAAAGGAAAGCATTTTTTCCAACTCATCGCTGCTGCTGGGTGCCATAACCACAAGATCAGGTATCAATCCCAGATATGAGATATCAAAACTGCCATGATGCGTTGCCCCATCTTCTCCCACCAGTCCTGCTCTATCAAGACAGAACACTACTGGCAATTTCTGCAAAGCCACGTCATGGATCAATTGATCATAAGCTCTTTGCATAAAAGTGGAATATATAGCCACAACTGGTTTCATTTTGCGAGTAGCAAAACCTGCTGCAAAGGTGACTGCATGCTGTTCAGCAATTCCTACATCAAAAAACCGGTCTGGAAATTCTTTGGCAAATTCAGATAATCCCGTACCATCGGTCATCGCTGCCGTAATAGCCACGATGCGCTCATTCTCCCGGGCAAGCTCAGTTAATTTATTTCCAAATACCCTTGAATAAGTAACTTCAGATTTACTAAGGCACTCACCAGTTTCCACTTGAAATGGTCCCAATCCATGAAATTTGGCGGCATTTGCTTCTGCGGGTACATAACCCTTACCTTTGCGGGTAATCACATGCAAAAGAACGGGGCCTTCCATATTATCACGTGCTCTGCGGAAAGTACGGGTGAGTTGGGCAATATTATGTCCATCAATTGGTCCTGCATATTTAAAACCCATATCCTCAAAAATTATATTCGGGGCAAAGGTACTAACAATATTCCCCTCAAATTTCTGAGCAAAATGTAAAATCCTCCGTTTATTATGATCTGAAGCAGGCAGATTCTGCAAAATATCCCAGATTTTACCTTTTAACTTATTATATGACCTGCTCACCAGAAAATCAGCAAAATATTTCTGCAATGCTCCCACATTGGGTGAAATTGACATATTATTATCATTCAATATTACAATCAGATTCTTATTAAGGTGCCCGGCATGATTTAAGGCTTCAAATGCCATTCCGCCCGTAAGTGCTCCATCACCGATCACCGCAATTGCCAGACCCGGTTCTTGCAGACATTCTTTTGCCATGGTGATCCCCAGAGCTGCTGAGATTGATGTACTGCTGTGCCCCACTCCAAAAGCATCATATTTGCTTTCACTTATCCGATTGAATCCACTTATACCGCCATATTCACGTAAAGTGTCAAATCTGTCATTACGACCTGTTAAAATTTTATAGGCATAGCTTTGATGTCCCACATCCCACACTATCCTGTCCTGGTCTGGTACAAAAACGTGCAGCAGTGCTATTGCCAGGTCTGTTGCTCCCAGACTGGGAGCTATATGTCCCCCATTTTTGGCAGTTACTTCAATAATGCGTTTACGCACTTCTTCTGCCAAAGCCCGTAATTCACTGATACTTAATTTCTTTATCATTTCCGGGCTGGTTATCTTTTCTAATATCATTAAAAAACCTCTTATTCCTAAGTTACGATACTATCAAGCCATTTTAGGACTTCATTAACACCTTTTTTCTTCAAAGCAGAGAAGGCAAATATCTTTTCCTGCTGCAATCCTAATCCAGATCTTAATTCACGCAACCTTGCCGGTTGTTTGGAAATGGCTATTTTATCACTTTTTGTGGCTATAACACAGCAGGTTTTACCAATTTCAGACAGCATGCGGATTACATCAATATCTTTGGGATCTGCTTTATGACGAATATCCACGAGTACAAATACTGCCTGTAACTGTAAACGGGTGCTGAAATACTCATTGATCATTACTTTCCATTTATCACGTTCCGTTTTACTCACTTTGGCAAAACCATATCCAGGGAGATCCACTAACGTGAAAAATCCATCCTCTTCTTCTGCCTTGAACCTTACCTTAAAGAAATTCACCAATCGGGTTTTTCCTGGTTGTCCACTAACTTTTGCCAGTGCTTTACGGTTTAAAAGCGTGTTCAAGAGCGAAGATTTCCCAACATTTGACCTGCCCACAAAGGCAAATTCAGCAAAAAGACTGGCTGGATACTGATCTGTCGTGACAGCACTTGTTAAAAATTCAGATTCTACTATTCTGATCATTCAAAATATACCACTGAGGAGCGTTCACTCTCCCAGATCTCAACTTCTGCTACCCGGACAAAATCCCCATTCAACACTTCACTGAGACGATTAAATATATATTTGGCAATGTTCTCAGATGTAGGATTCATCCCTTCAAAACACGCCATTTCGTTTAGATAACCATGATCAAGCTCTGCCATCAGGGAATTTAAATGTTGTTTTACCACTCCAAAATCCAGTGTCATACCGATATCATCAACCTGGGATGCCAGAACGCCAACTCGAACTTTCCAGTTATGCCCATGAAGATTATGACAGGCTCCCTGATATCCTTCCAGCCTGTGAGCTGAAGAAAATTCTGATATCACATTCAGTTTATACATGAACAACCTCCGTTTTTCATAAGAATACGTAACTTTTGTATTGTATAGTTTTTCTCTCTTTAGAAAAGCCTTTCAAACGGAATTTACCTCGTTACGGTGTATTAGTGGAATTTGTATTATAGATAAATTCATCTTCATAATCAAAATCCAATGTCTCTGACACTCTTTCAAGTGCTTTTTTCTGGATTTGACGCACCCGCTCCCTTGATAAACCAAGCTCTTCGGCTATTTGGGCAAAGTTTTTACCCTTTTTACCTTCCAGACCAAAATATTCTCTGATTATAAAAGAATCTCGAGCCGGCAATTCGTTCAATGCCCTTTCTATCTTCTTATCGCGCCTTTTTGCCAGATAAAGCTCTTTGGGATCAGCAATAGATACATCTCTCAAAAAATTATCAAAATCAATCTGACCCTGATGTGAACTGTGGCTTTTATCATGAATAGATACTGTGTTGATCTCCTGCATCTTTACTTTTTTAATATGCTTCAGAGGTACATTAGTATCTTCAGATATTTCTTGCTCATCAGGACGACTACCAGTAATACTGTAGGTCCTTTCTTTTTGTTTATTTATTTTATTCAACAGATTTACTTTATCAAGAGGCATACGAATTAGATTGTTTTTCTCTGTTAAGGCACTGATGATACGCTGTTTGATCCACCAGACAGCGTAGGAAATAAATTTATTGTGACGCTCAGGTTCAAATTTCTCTATGGCTTTGATCAAACCCTGATTACCTTCACTTATCAATTCGCTTAAGGTAAGTCCACGATTTTGATATCGTGCTGCTACGCGTACCACAAACTTCAAGTTTGCTGTCAAAATTTTATTTATAGCTTCTTTATCACCTTTCTGGGCTTTAACTGCTAATTTCTCTTCCTCTTCACGTGTTAACGGATCGACCTGCGCAATCTCATTTAAATATGATTGCAAACCCCGATCTTCAAACACATTTTCACTCATTCACCATCTCCTTATTCCCTTCCAGAATACCCCATATCCTAGATAAAATTACCAATTTCTCTAATCTAATCAGCAATTTTATCTTAATACGTTATCTCGTCAACTTTTTGTTTTAGGGGCAAATTCCTGAAATTCAGGCATATTGTCTGTAACAAAATCGAGAAGCTCATCATCACTCATTTTGCTGATCTCTGCCAATTTCATTACCAGCTTTACTCCAGATAAATTTATTCCCAATTCTTGAGTCAAAGTGATTATTATTTCTATTTGAAGCAAGTCTTTTTTGGAAAATATTCTGGTATTGCGATTGCTACGCTGAGGTTTGATCAATCCCCGCCTTTCATATTCACGTATTGTCTGCTCATGGATATTTATCTGCTTAGCAACTTCGCCTATATAATAAAATTCTTTCTCATTCATTCTATCTTCCTTGAATCTTTAAATAAGGTTCAGGATCAAGCGGTTGACCTGCCTTTCTGATTTCAAAATGAAGATGATTTCCCGTCGATCTTCCCGTTGAACCCATCGAGGCTATTTTATCTCCTGCCTGAACGCTTTCTCCTGCTTCCACAATATTTGCCTCATTATGTGCATAGACTGTCATCACCCGATCAGGATGCTCCAATATTACTAGATTACCATAACCTTTCTGTACGCCGGAATAGATTACTTTCCCATCTAATACTGCATAAATTGGAGTGCCCAGAGGTGCTGCCAGGTCTATCCCCTGGTGACGCTCTTTTTTATTAAAACGGCAGGTGATCGTATAATTTTCCACTGGTTGATGCTGAAGCATATCAGGAGCTTTGGAGCTTTTGTCTTTTTCCCGGGTTTTAACTGGTTTCGGTTTGGGCTTACTGGTTGATGCAATCGGTTGCCTGGGGACAGCTGCTTTTTCTGTCTTCTTTTCTGTCAGAGATTCTTTATCAAGTCCCTTCTCGTTCAGATATATCACATCTCCGGGAGTTAATTCCCAACTGGTTATCTTGTTATAATGCACGAGATCCAGCAGATCAAGACCATACATTTTGGCGATCAAGGGTAAATCCTCACTCTTTGATACAGTGTGCCTGCCATCTGGTGGCACCTTACGTTCTGTGATATAATTGCGCTTCATTGCCTGGTGCGGTGCATAATAGATTTTTTGACCAATCTCAATCCTGTCACTATCAAGATTATTATATAACTTTAAATTGGCTACGGAAACTCCTGACTGACGAGTGATCAGGCTGAGAGTATCTCCGGGCTTCACGATATAATATTTATCTGAAGGAGTAACATATAAAGGTCTACTGCTCATCCCTGACAGATTCACCAAAATAGTGATCAAAAGAAGTAATAAAAGACTATTCGATGGAGAAATCCGCATATCCCAATGATTCAGGTAGTTCTGATTTCTTTACCTGCTCTACTGTAGAAAAAACTGACCCTTGCCAGAGCTCATTTTCAAAACTTTGCAGATCACTACCTATTGCTCTCACTCTCACTGTGCCATTGCTCAAATTTTTTATTCTTCCACGAATATTATATTTATAAGCTGCCTGAAGAACAAAGTACCTGTAACCTACTCCCTGAACCCGTCCTGAAATAATATATTCCCCCCGAATTTCCTGATTAAGGTTGCTCTCTGACATTTCTACTCCTTTTTCTTCATTTATATCTCTACCAGTACTTTGTCAAATATTTCCTGTAAATATTTAGTTTCTTTTCAAAATTATTCATCTTTTGTAACTATAATTTTACTCTTTGGAATACTAATTTTATATAAAAAACAGCTAAATTGCCATATCACCATCACTTATATTCATCTACTGTCATCTAGTGGACTACTCGAGTAACAACTTAGCACATAGTGACATTTTTATGTGAGTACGTGCTTTGTTGTTCCGCAAGAAATCCATTTGGAGATCAAGAGCAGTCAGGTAAGTGTTTTCAGGGCAGTTTACGTATAGGGGGAGAAAAAGTTAGCACTCTTATTTTTAGATTGACAGTTTTTCTTTAAATTATTGAATGTCACTGGAATTAGCAGGTGGTTGATTAGAGTGCTAAAATAAAGGATGTGATTGGTGATGAAAAAGAATGATATAAGACGCAGAGAGGTATTAAGATTCCTGGTAGAGGAATATATCGAGCATCAGGAAGCGGTATCATCAAAGCAGATTTGCAGTAAATATTTACCGGATTGTTCTTCAGCCACAATTCGGATAGATTTGAATAAACTTGAAAAGGAAGATATGATCTTTCAGCCGCACACCTCAGCAGGCAGGATCCCAACGATCATGGGTTATCGGGAATATTTACGAATGGTCAATCCGGAGTTTGAGGCTCAGCATTTTCAAGAGAATGAATTATTGAGAAATCTGCTGGTGCAATATTACCGTGATACACCTATGGCATTGCATTATATCATGCAAGTGCTGGCAAAAGAAACAGATCAGCTCTCATTTGTGGCTGAACCTCAGATATCTTTTGGTTATCTTGAAAAGCTGGATGTATTCCATATTACTCCCCGCAAACTTCTTTTTGTGGTCAGTCTGGATTCCGGGCTTGATAAGACTGTGATCCTGAATGTTGAGAGTGAGATCAATCCTCGTCAACTCAAGATCATTGTCCGTCATATCAATGAAGAACTGGGAGGATTGCGGATATATGACATTCAAAATAAATATCTGCAGGAAATCCAGAATAAAATAGGCAGAGAGAGTGCCTTATTCAAGAATTTTTTACGGGGATTACATCATGCATTAAGTCAGATTTCGAGTTATTATATTCATTTTGACGGTAACATGAATTTCCTGGAGCAGCCTGAATTTAATGAGCGCAAATCAATACTATCATTTTTAGGATTCATTCAGCGTCAGGATAATCTGATAAATCTGATGAAAAGACATGAAAGTGATAAGGATTATTCCATTTTAATGGGGGAAGACCTTGTCAGACCAGAACTGGTTGAATATGCCATGATCTATGCTAAATATGAGATATATGGCGTACCGGGTTACCTCGGGATTGTGGGACCAGTGCGGATGAATTATAAAAAAAATATACCCCTGGTGAGAGATTTCGCCAGAACAATAACCGAGACTACGAAGAAAGGGATGATGGTGAAGCAAAATGTCAGAAACTAGTAAAATAGATAAAAAATTAAAACAGGAAGCATTACAGCAAGAGCAGCAGGATCTGGTGGAAGAAACTACTGAAAATGAAATAGTGGATGTGGAAATAGTTGATTCAACAGAGGAAACGGGATTGCTGGAAAAAATTATGCAGCTGGAACGCGAGAAAGCGGAAATGAAGGATAAATGGCTGCGATCCGTAGCAGAATTTGAGAATTTCAGACGGCGGAGTACTGTAGAAAAATCAACTTGGATAAAAAATGCTAATCAGCGTCTGATCCTGGAATTATGTGATGTGACAGATAATTTTGAACGGGCTTTGGCAGGTGATCATGATGAAGGCAATGCCAAACATTATCAGAAAGGAATTGAGATGATCTATAATCAAATCTCAAATATTCTTAAAAGGGAAGGAGTGGAAAAGGTCGAAACTGATAAACGGGACTTTAATCCTGAATATCACGAGGCATTAGCCCATATCCCTTCTGAGCTGAAAGAGAACAAAATTGCCGCAACTATTCAGAATGGCTATCTGATGAACGGCAAATTGATAAGAGCAGCACGTGTGGCAGTATCAAATGGTGAAAAACCAGAAAAAACTGCTGATAAGAAAGCTGATAAAAAAAAAAATAGAAACAGGAGGATATGATGGGTAAAATCATAGGAATAGACTTAGGCACCACAAATTCTTGCGTAGCCGTGATGGAAGGTGGTAAGGCTAATGTGATCCAGAGTGTGGAAGGATCTCGTACTACGCCCTCAGTAGTGGCATTCACAAAGGATAATGAACGATTGGTGGGACAATTGGCAAAGCGCCAGGCTGTTACCAATCCGCGTAATACAATCTCATCTATCAAGCGTTTTATGGGACGCCAGATCGATGAAGTACAATCAGAGATCTCAAACGTGAATTATGAGATAAGAAGTGGAAAATTTAAAGAAGCAGTTGTGCATATTCCCATAGAAAATAAGGATTATTCACCCCAGGAAATCTCGGCTATGGTACTTAGGAAAATGAAAGAAACTGCAGAATCACATCTAGGTCAGGAAATCACTGAAGCAGTGATCACTGTACCAGCCTATTTTAATGATGCTCAGCGCCAGGCGACAAAAGATGCAGGAAAAATCGCCGGACTGGAAGTGAGACGCATCATTAATGAACCTACAGCCGCAGCTTTGGCTTATGGATTAAATTCAGAAAAAGAAGAGAAAATTGCAGTTTATGACCTTGGTGGCGGAACTTTTGACATATCGGTTCTGGAAGTAGCAGAGGGTGTTGTAGAAGTTCTTTCTACAAACGGAGATACTCACCTGGGTGGAGATGATTTTGATAAGAAGATCATGGACTGGATCATGGATAAATTTAAACAGCAGGAAGGGATAGATCTGTCCAGTGATGCTATGTCAGTACAGCGGATCAAGGAAGCTGCAGAGAAAGCAAAAGTGGAATTATCCGGTACAGGAACCACAAATATAAATCTGCCGTTTATAACAGCTGATGCCTCTGGTCCCAAGCATTTGAGTCTTGATCTGAGCAAAGCAGAATTTAATCGAATGACAGCAGACCTGGTGGAAAGATCAATAGAACCCTGCCGTAAAGCTTTGAAAGATGCAAAATTGAACCCCAGTGACATAGATGAGATCTTGCTGGTAGGTGGCAGTACGCGAATTCCTGCAGTACAGGAAGCAGTTGAGAAATATTTTGGTAAGAAGGCAAATAAGAGCGTTAATCCTGATGAAGTAGTGGCAGTTGGTGCTGCAATTCAGGGTGGAATTCTGGGTGGAGACGAAAGTCTTAATGACGTGCTTCTGCTCGATGTAACTCCTCTTTCACTGGGTATAGAAACATTAGGTGGAGTGATGACCAAGCTTATTGAACGTAATACCACCATCCCCACTAATAAGAGCCAGGTATTTTCTACAGCAGCGGATAATCAGCCGGCAGTGAGCATAAACGTGCTTCAGGGAGAGCGTTCCATGGCAAATGATAACCGTACACTGGGCAAATTTGATCTCACAGATATCCCACCAGCACCCCGGGGAACACCTCAAATAGAGGTTACATTTGATATCGATGCTAATGGTATATTGCATGTGTCCGCTAAAGATAAGGGAACAGGAAAGGAACAGTCTATCCGCATTGAGCGAACAGGCTCCTTGAATGAAGAAGAAATCGAAAAAATGGTAAAAGATGCAGAAGCACACGCTGAGAGCGATAAATTGGAGAAGGAAAAAGTGACTGCTCATAATGAACTTGACACCTTTATTTTCTCAGTTGAAAAAAGCCTTTCTGAATATGGTGAAAAAATTCCTGCTGATGAAAAAGCCAAAGTGGAAGCTGCCGTGAAAGAAGCTAAGGAAAAAATGGAAAAAGCTGGAACCAAAGAAGAATATGAAAGCATTAAAGAAGAACTTTCCAAGAAAGCACAGAAAATGAGTGAAATACTCTATGCTGATATGCAGAAACAACAACAGGCTGACGGTGGTGAAGGACCTCATAATGCAGATTTTGATCCCAGCAAAATGGGTGGACAGGCAGGTGGACAGCAGCAGGCAGAACCTGAAGAAGGTCCTGTTGATGCTGATTTTGAAGTAGTTGACGACGATAAATAACTGATAGTAATATAGGCAATGCGCTTAATGGTGCATTGCCTATTTTCTTGTATCTCCTGTAGCTGATCATTGATGTATCTGGTTAGCTACAAGATATATAAGGAAATTTTATAAGGGATAAATAATGGAAAAAAGAGATTATTATGAAGTGCTGGGTATTGATAAAACAGCAGATGCAAGCGTGATCAAAAAAGCATATCGTAAACTTGCAATGAAGTATCACCCTGACAAAAATCCTGATGATAAAGTAGCCGAAAAGAATTTTAAAGAAGCTTCGGAAGCCTATGAAGTGCTGAGCGACGCTGATAAACGCAGTAAGTATGACAGATTCGGTCATGCTGGACTGGAAGGCGCATTTGGTGGCAGTGGCTTTGACTGGGGTAACTTTTCTCATTTCTCAGATATTGATGATATCTTTGGTGGTGAAGGGCTTGGAGGAATTTTTGAGCACTTGTTTGGTGGCAGTATGGGACGCAGCCGTGGAGGCAGCCGTCGTAATAAAGGTGAAGACCTGCAGTTATCATTATCCCTGACATTGGAAGAAATTGCTAAAGGCGTGAAGAAAAAACTAAAGATAAATATAAAAGATTCCTGTGATCATTGCCATGGCAGTGGATCAGAAGATGGAAAAACTCAAGCCTGTCCTCAATGCCGAGGTACTGGCCAGGTTATGCAGACATCCCGTTCATTATTTGGTCAGATGCAAACTGTGGTGCGATGTCCCACCTGTAATGGTGAAGGGAAACTGATAGAAAAGAAGTGCAAGGTTTGCCACGGTGAAGGCAGAGTAAATAAATTAAAGCCACTTGAAGTGGAAATCCCTGCCGGAGTAGCAGAAGGACAATATATCAGACTCCGAGGTAAAGGTAATAAAGGCAAAAATGGTGGAGAAAATGGAGATATCCTGGTACACATCAAAGAAAAGGAACACCCTGAATTTGACCGGGAAGAAAGTAATTTGAGGATCAATTTTCCCATTACAGTCTCTCAGGCAGTAATTGGCTGCGAAATTAAAGTTCCCACTTTGTCTGGAAAAGTTAAAATGAAAGTACCTGCCGGAACTCAATCAGGGAAAACCTTCCGCGTGAGAGGACAGGGTCTTCCCTACCTCAATAGCGGATATAGTGGGGATTTGTTTGTGCACATAATCGTAATGATCCCTACAAAGGTTACTGGTAGGGAAAAAGAATTGTACACTGAACTTGCCGAAATAGATAAAGAAAAGAAATATGAGCCCAAGAAGAGCTTCTTTAGTAAATTCAAGCATCTTTTTAATATAATTTAGTTAGAGATCAGACAAGTGCCCTGTTATTATGTGCCAGCCATTTGCGATTCACAAGAAGGGCAGTATAGCATTGAAGGTGAGGAATTTCACCATATAAGTCAGGTGCTGCGAAAGCGTGAAGGAGATACCATTCTGGTCACAAGTGGCTGTGGACTACTTGCTGACTGCCGGATTGTGAAAATAGAGCGAAGAAGTTTGCTGATCGAGATTGAAAACCGTCAGACTTATGAACGAAGTGAACCCCGGATGGCTCTCGCATTTGCCTTATTAAAAAATAAACATGACAGTTTGATAATTGAAAAAGCAACTGAGCTGGGGTGTTC
Source organism: Candidatus Stygibacter australis (assembly GCA_030765845.1). Taxonomy (NCBI): domain Bacteria; kingdom Pseudomonadati; phylum Candidatus Cloacimonadota; class Cloacimonadia (SeqCode); order Cloacimonadales (SeqCode); genus Candidatus Stygibacter; species Candidatus Stygibacter australis. The sequence goes on along the minus strand of JAVCDJ010000028.1, from coordinate 27,183 downwards.
AAGATTTTATCCTCTGGAAACAGAGCGTACTATTCGGAAAAATTCAGCTAACCAACAGAATAAATTTCACAAAATTGCCATAGCAGCAATGAAACAGTGTGATAATGCCTGGTTACCACTGATTAACGAATGTGTTGATCTTAGAAAAATTCCTGACCTGATGCGGAAAGACGGTTTTGTACCTGTAGTTGCACTGGAAACCGAGAGACAGCGTTCATTATTCGAGATCAAGAACCAATTCCCTGGTGGATCTTTAGGGATTATCATTGGACCGGAAGGTGGATTTTCTCAGCAGGAAAAGGAATTCTTAAGCAAAGAAGAGGTGATATCATTTTCTCTAGGTAATCATATTTTAAGGGCAGAAACTGCTGCAATTGCAGCTTTATCACAATTATCGGGATTGAATTATAATTTAAACAAAGATTATTATTAATATATAACTAATTGGAATTGAAAGTGATTAAGGGCTTTCAGAAAAAGGAAATTCTTGAATTAAATTAACCTATTCTTAAGAGCCCTGCAATTTAGATAAAGCCTCTTCAAAAGTCTCAAAAATATTTATCACTTTATGCGCCTGAGTCATTTTTAATACTCGGGCGGCTTTATTACGGGGATTAGCGATACAAAGATAACCATTTTTCTGTTCTGTAACTTTGAAAATCCTGATGATAGTTCCCAGCCCGGTGCTATCCATAAACTGTAGATCAGAAAAATCAAGTATAAACTTGTTAGTTCTCAAAAAGTAATCATCAAATGCTTTTCGTAAATCCTTTGAATTAGAGGCATCAAGCTCACCGCTAATTTTTACAATTCCAATATTCTCATTTAGATTGAAAGTAATGTCTAACATAAGCTCTCCTTATCAGAGTCAATAGTGAATATAATCCGTGTTTGATTTATAGAATCAATTCTTTTTCTTGTTATTTCATCAGACAGGGTAACAATAATAGGTAACCCTCTTCCAGAAGTGGCATCGTTTGCCACCAGATCAAATGCATCTTCTTTTTTTAATATGGGTATTATCCATTCAATACCTTTATCCCAAATACTGATAATTACATTGTCAGTGATTACCAGCGATAGCACTACCATCGTGTCCGGTTTGTTTTTTAAGCCATGCACGATCACATTTGTGAGTATTTCAGCAATAACCAGTTCAACTTCAAATGCCAGATCATCCTGTCCCGTGTTATCCAGGATAAATTTTTCGCACTGCCGCCTTATATGGGAAGTATTGGTAAGAACAGATTTAAATGTTACCAGAAAACGATTATCTACATTCTGCATCAGGTTATTTGTTCTAAATAGTACAAAAGAGAAATCTGATGTGATTGAGGTATAACCCTCTTTTAAAAGTTTTTCGTTAAATATATATGGCATCAGGAACGAATTTGGATCATCAATTTCTGAAATAATCCGTTTTATACCATCTAACCCCAGCTTCTTCTCGTTTAAACTATAATTCTGTAATTCACAAGTATATATGATATTTAGCTTCTGATCATTAAAGGAAAATTCCTGCTCCTCAAAGGAGCTCTTAGGTTTCTCCAATTCATCTGTGCTATCTGAATTCAATGAAATCTGCGCTTTCTCCAGATCACAAAAAGAGTTCGATGCCAAATCATATTGCAGAATATTCACTGAACCTATTTTTGCATATCGGACAAACTCAAAATCAGAATCTATTAAACACACCAGCAGTTCCATACTATCTGTAATATTATCTGTTCCCAGGATACTCACGAGTCGATCAAGTATAACTCCCGGAGAAGCCATTTCCAGCTCATTTTTTATAATGTTGTCCATGGTGACTTTAATGGTGAGCATAAAAAGTGTACCCTTGATGTCCTGATGCGGGAAGTGACCCATATAAGCAATATAACGAGTTTCAGAAATGGGAATAATATCAAAGAAATCACCACTGGGTGTCCTTTCATCAACTATATAATTTGAAGAAAACAGTAATTTCTTTTCAGACAAGAGCCAGGATGGAGCCATTGAGGTCTGCATCGCAGAAGCACGAGCTTTATTCTGGAAAATAAGTTCATTGAATTTCTGGATCTTATCTTCAAATTCCAGAGCTTTTTGCTGATATACTAACTGTCTGGTAATTTTGGAGATCTGCTTAATAACATTGTTTACATTAATTGGCTTAAGTAAAAATCCATCAACTCCCAAATTAATAGCCTGCTGAAAATATTGGGTATCATTATGAGCAGATACAACAATAACTTTAACATTTTCATCAATTTCCCTGATTTTCTCCAGCATTTCCAATCCAGTCATTATGGGCATACGAATATCTGTTATAATCACGTGTGGATGGTGTTTTTTGTACAATTCAAGACCAATATGTCCGTTACCGGCAACAAGTACATTATTTACTCTTCGCCTCATTATTTCTGCAATAGAATCTCGCATCATTTCCTCATCTTCTACGAATAGAACATCTATTGGAAGTTTCTCAAAATTCTTTCTTACTTTGGACATATCCTGCCTTATCAAGTTATCTACCATTTTTCACACAACCTAACATCTGCTTTTCAAAGTTTTAGATATCTTAGAATATAGTCAATATAAAAGATAATTTTTGCCAGTAAATGAATTTAAGCAGATTTCTTTTTAATCATATTGCTTAAAAGTTAAATAATAATAATCTCCAGATCATTTATCAGTAAGCTTGACAGTAGGGGAAAGGTGCAAACAATTGCAGCAGGAGTTTTTATGGAAGGTAAAGATATTGTAGAAGTTTTTTTAAAAAAAAATGGAATTGCTGATCTTGACAAGAAAATGCAGTTGCTTGACCAGTATGTAAAGCTACTTATCGAGACTAATAAACTGATAAATCTGATATCACGAAAAGCTAATGTAACGGATATCTGGCTTAATCATATTCTGGATAGTCTTTTACCTGTGGGAATCATGGCTTTGAATGGTAAAACAATTCTCGATTTTGGAACTGGGGGAGGATTACCGGGAATTCCCTTAAAAATAATTTTCCCCGAGAGCTATATGTATCTGCTGGACTCTCGTCAACGAAAGATGGAAGCAGTGAAAAAGATAATAAAAAAGCTTGACCTGCATGAATGTCTAACAATTTGTTCTCGAATAGAATTATTAGATAAAAGCTGGCATAATTACTTTGATGTAATAGTCTGCCGTTCAGTTAAAATTGAAGAGAAATATTGGCGAGAGTTGAATAAACTCAGCAGTAGAGCAGGCAAATTATTTATATATAAAGCAAAGAAGCTGGATGATATGGAGATATTATCAAATGCTCTTAAGCATAATATCTCACATGAATTAGTGGGAACAAGAACTTTGATAGAATTGAAAAAGGAAGATGTTCCACGTGGAACATAAAAAAGGTAAATGGCAAAAGTAATAGCGATTGTGAATCAAAAAGGTGGAGTTGGGAAGACAACCACTGCCATAAATTTATCAGCAGCACTGGCTATCTTTGAGAAAAAAACTTTGCTGATTGATTTTGACCCTCAGGGAAATAGTTCAAGTGGTCTGGATATTAATAAAAACTCAGCTAATATTTATGATGTTATAATTGGCAAGAAAACCATAGATGAAGTTACGTGCGATTATGAAGCATTAAAAGACCTTTATGTGGTTCCGGCCAGTGTAGATCTTTCTGGAGCGGAAATTGAGCTCGTTCGAGAATTTATGCGTGAAACTAAAATGAAATCTGCCATAGATTCTATTGAAGCTGATTATGAATTTATCATCATTGATTGCCCACCTTCTTTAAGCTTATTAACAGTTAATGCCTTAACTGCCTGTGATGAAGTGATTGTACCGATTCAATGTGAATATTATGCTCTGGAAGGCGTTGCTCAACTGATGACAACCATTAATATGGTTCGCAAGTCACTGAATCCCTCTTTAAATATTTTAGGGATCCTGTTGACTATGTTTGACCGTCGTTTGAATTTATCTCGTCAAGTAGCACGCGAGGTACGTAGATATTTCCAGAATAAGGTCTTTGACACAGTTATACATCGAAGTGTTAAGCTGTCTGAAAGTCCCAGTTTCGGGAAATCTATCTTTCATTATGATATTTCCTCAACAGGATCAAAAGGTTACTTAGATTTAGCAAAGGAAGTGGTAAAAAGATGTCAAGAGAAAGCTTAGGTAAAGGATTAGAGGCTTTGTTCTCCAGTGGACCAGAATCCACTGACCGCACAACTGGTATTACTACTCTTAAAATAGATAGTATTATTCCTAACAGGTATCAACCTCGGAAATTTTTTGATGCAGCGAAACTTGCTGAGCTGGCTGAATCAATGAAAACAAATGGTATTCTTCAACCTGTAATAGTTACAAAAAATGCTGACAGCCAATATGAATTAGTTGCCGGGGAACGACGCCTGGAAGCAGCCAAGCTTGCAGATATTCCAGAGATACCGGTTATCATTCGTAGTATTACTCCTCAAGAACAATTGCAGTTCGCCATTATAGAAAATATTCAGAGAGAAGATCTAAATGCTATTGAAGAAGCGAAAGCATATCAGCAATTAAACGAAGAATTTGGACTCACTCATATTCAAATTAGTGAAGTGGTGGGAAAAGAAAGGACTACTGTGTCAAATCTGATCCGGCTCCTCAAACTTGATGAAAGTATACAAGTAATGATCCAGGAAGGAAAAATTACTTCCGGTCATGCCAGGGCAATATTACAGGTTCCCGAAAGCAGCCGGCAGGACTTTGCTAACCTGATTTTCGATAAGCAGATGTCAGTGCGAATGACAGAAGAATATGCCCGGAAAGCAATCGAAAAGAAAAATGTTGATAAACCAGCTAAACCGCGTGGTGGCGAGATATCTATCCATCTGAAAGAATGGGAAAATAAACTTCATGGCAGTTATTCCTGCCGGGTTAATATCACTCAAAAAAATGATAAAGGCAGGATAAGTTTCTTTTTCAATTCCCGGGAGGAAATGAATAAGATACTGGACGCTTTGAAAAATAAATAATGAACAAAACCTGCTGCTATTTGACTATTATTATTCTGATAATCGGGATAATTTTCCTGATTGATTATTATAAGATCAAAAATGAGTTGGTAACCATAAAATCCGAACTGCCAAACACAGCTTCTTTCTCTGAACAGAATCCCATAGATGATGGGATAATACCTGTTAAGGATAATACTGAAGATTTAAAAAATATCCTGGCAAATTATCTTAAAGAGCAAAATGGTGGCAATTATCAACCAGACAGCATAACGATAGAGAATAGATTTATCCCTGACCTGAGACCTTTGTCTGTTAAAACAGTAGTCAGTCAGAAGTTTTCGGACAAACATCCCGGAATTGACCTGGCAGCACCCCGTGGAACAGAGGTGATAGCAAGTGCCGCAGGAAAACTAGAAGTTTTTAAGCAGGATGAATATTTTGGAAACCTGATTATTATTGAGCATTTTAACGGCTATTATACCTTTTATGGACATCTTGATCGGATTTTTGCTGCTTCTGGCAGTTTTGCCGAAAAAGGAGACGTCATTGGCACAGTTGGTTCAACTGGATTCAGCACGGGACCACACTTGCATTTTTCAATCCAGCTAAATGGACAGTTTATCGATCCATTCAGATTATTAAATACAGGAAATAATGAAGAATAAAGATATTCAGAAGCAGCAGATATTAGCAGAAATGAGTATGAAAGATTACGGTTTCATCAAATATCTTGCCCTGGCTGGTCAATTAGGGTTTGTTATGATCATCAGCATCTTGATCTGGTTCTTTTTGTCAAGATACCTTACGAAAATTTTAGGGATTGGACAAATATGGCAGGCAGCAGGTATCATTATGGGTGTATTTACAGGAATGCTTGGAAGCTACAGATTGCTGAAAAAGATTATTTCAAAAAGTGAATCAAGTGTTAAAGAATAAAGAATTTATAGTTGTTTTACTTAGATTAATTAGCTTGACAAACATCATTGCTTTAATTTTTTTGCCCCTGATGCCAAGACAGAGTTTGAGCTGGATTTGCGGTGCTTTTCTGAGTCTCATCAATGTCTGGTTAATGTCGCTTAAAATAGAGAAGAATCTCTATTCGGGTGAAAACAAAGCGAAATTAATGGCATATAAGGATTTTAATTTCAGATATTTGATCCTTATTGCTGGTTCCATTTTGGCAGTGAAATTTTTAAGCCTGAATATTATTATATTCGGTGTCGGCTTACTGTCCGGGCAGATTTGGATATTTATCTTATATCTAATCAGGTTTCCCAAAGACAGTGAGGAACAGGAGTAAAAATGGCTAAAAAGAAGGGAAACCTGAGATGGGTTTTTCTCATTTTTATAGTAATTGAAGTTGCTTTAGTGCTGATAAGTTCTGGATTTAAAAAAGAATTAGAGATCGGTATTGATTCAGGAAAGCTGGTAATCAGAAATAAAGCGAGTCACTATGATCTTCAGGATAAAATTACTGAGGATTTCCAACGTGACGAGTTTTTGATCAAAAATACCCGGCTTCATTTATATGAAATTCCTGATTTCCAGAAATTCACTGAGTACCTTGCAAGTGACAATCCTGTTATGTCTAAAGCTTTTAGCGTTTTTAATACTGGCATAAAAAATCATTTGAGAGACTCTGATACAACCTGGAATGCCAGCATAAAAACTGAATTGATTAATGAATTAAATAAAAAGGTGATCAGCAATCCAAAATTTTACGAAGCAGGATTTAAGGGTTATATCAAAGAGCATACTACCGAAACAGAGTATTATCTTTCTGAATTAAAGAAAAAAACTCCTGGTTTGACACCACTGGATATTTCCCGCTTAAATCGACTTGTAATTGAAGGCATTATTCCTGAAACCATTTTATCCAGACAAGAGCATTTACCTAGAATTTACGGCAGCTACAAGGCATATCAGATATGCAGGTCATTATTTGGAGAAACTTCTGCTTTGGGCGCTTTTTATCTTATAAGAATGTTACTGATTGTCGATATAATATTCCTTTTATTAATAATCTTCCTGAAAAAGAGTCTTTCCGGTAAACCCTCTAAGGGACAATTGATCATGGAAATGATCTATAAAACCTTTGAGGATTTCGTTTCTGACACTCTCGGTCAGGATAGATTAAATTTCACACCCTATATTGTTACAATATTTTTATTTATCTGGATTTGCAATATGGTGGGATTGATACCTATTCCCGGGTTTATGGAACCAACCAGAAATATCAATGTCCCTCTGGGAATGGGAATTATAGTTATTTTAGTAGTTCATTTCACTGCGATCAGAGTAAAAGGATTATGGGGTCATTTTGAACACTATCTTAATCCCATAAAAAACCCCCTGGCTGCCTTAGACATTGTGAGTGAATTTTCCAAGGTAATTTCAATTTCGTTCAGATTATTTGGTAATATCCTGGGAGGAGCCATAATCATCGTTGTTGTTTCTTCCTTAGTGAGTTATATAGTATTACCTGTGGGTCTTAATTTATTCTTTGGAATATTTGTTGGAACTGTGCAGGCATTTGTTTTTACCATGCTGGCACTGACATATATCGGTGTAGAAATTGCGGAGTAACTAAGATATGATTTTTACAATGGAAACGATTCAAATAGCTGCCTTTCTGGGAGCTGCACTCAGCGTAGGCATAGCCTCTATAACTTGCGGGATCGGTGTCGGATATATCGCCAGCGCTGCTTCTTATGGTATTATGAGACAACCAGATTCACATGATAAATTATTTAGAGCAATGTTCATAGGACAGGCAGTTACAGAGACAGGTGGAATTTTCTCCCTGGTTATAGCCCTTTTGCTTATGTTTGGTGGATTTGATGTTGTTGAAGGTGGCTGGTTCAGATTTTCTGCCTTATTATCAGCAGGAATTGCCGTGGGAATTGGTTCTCTGGGACCAGTTACCGGAGCAGGATACGCTGGGGGACAGGCATGTCATGCTATAAGTAGAATGCCTCGGCAATCAAATTCCATTCTTGGATATATGCTGATCGGTCAGGCCTTAGCTCAGACTTCCAGTATATTTGCTCTGCTTGTTAGCCTATTATTATTATATTCTACACCATTACAGGACAGTATCCCCAATCTTAGTGCGGGACATATCCTTTTGAGATCAGTAGCATACTTAGGTGCCGGACTGGCAATTGGTATTGGAACTATTGGACCTGGTGCTGGTATCGGTAATGTGGCAGGAAAGGGCTGCAGAATGGTGGGCAAATTCCCGGGTCAAAAATCACATATTATGAGAACTATGTTCCTGGGTGCTGCAGTATCACAATCAACTGCTATCTATGCGCTGGTAGTATCATTTTTATTAATTTTTTCGGTGAAATAGAAATAAAATATAAACGGAGGAAACTATGGATCAATTAGCAAGAGCCGCTGCTCTTTTAGGTGCAGGTATCGCTATGGGAATAGGAGCACTGGGTCCTGGTATCGGTGAAGGTTTTGTGGCAGGAAAAGCCTGTGAAGGTATTGCCAGAGCCCCCGAACACGCCAGCTTGATAACCAGAACAATGCTTGTAGGTCAGGCTGTATCAGAATCTACGGGAATTTATTCTCTGGTAATCGCATTACTGCTCATCTTCTCAACCTGATTTGTGTATTGTATTAAAATAGCGTAACTAAGGAAGTTAGCATGATCAGTATTGATTATTCGATGATAATCGTAATTCTGAATTTTATTCTTCTGCTGATAGTTCTTAATAAACTGCTTTTCAAGCCTTTGAAGCAGTATTTGACAGAAAGACAGAAAAGTGTCCAGCAGGAAATAGATCAGGCAAAAGATAAGCATAAATCTGCCGATGAATTACTGCAACAGAGAGATGAAGAGCTCAAAAAATCTTCTGAAGATATCAGACAGCTTACTCATAAAGCAAAGAAGGAAGCTGAGCTGAAAGCAGACGACATCTTATTGGAAGCCAAAGAAAGAAAAAAGCATATAATGCAGGAAACTGAAGAGCAATTGACTCATAAGCAGAAAGTAGCTCAGCAGCAGATAGAGCAGGATATTGCTGTTTTAGTGTCTGATCTAACAGCTAAATTGCTCAATAAAAAAGTCGATAATAAGCATGATAAGGAATTGATTGAGGCGATCATCAAAGAAGGTGAATAGTTGAATGACTTATTAATTATCAAGAAATATGCTAAATCAGTTGCAGAAGTTATAGAGCATGAAGAATATCACATCTGCCTGAACGATGCTGAAAACTTGAAAGCACTCTTTATTGAGCAACCGGAACTAATTGAAATATTAAAAACCAGCCTTGTTAGTAAGGAGCAAAAAACTCTTCTCATCCGAGAGGTTATTGATAATCTGCATTTTAGTGAGATGTGGGAAAAGCTGTTTTTTCTGCTGATCCATCACAACCGATTCCATAAGATAGTAAATATTCTCAAAGAATTAGAGAATGAAGTCTATAAAAAGCAGAATGCTCTGGTAGTAAGTTTGAAGCTGGCACACAAGCAGGATAAATCCACTACTGATAAGATAATAGCTTATTTAGAGGGGATCTATAAAAAAGAAGTAATTGCTGATATCGAGTATGATCCAGAGCTGCTGGGTGGTTTTTATGCAGAATCTGAAACTATGATCGTGGATGGATCACTCAAGAATAATTTAAAAATCTTTGTAACAAAAAAACAACCAAAACAGGTATAAATGAGGTTAAGATGAAAATCCAACCTGATGAAATAAGCTCGATAATTAAGGAAAAGATAAGTTCTTTTAAATTCGAGATTGACATCGCTGAGACAGGAAAAGTTATCCAGGTGGGTGACGGTATTGCCCAGGTGCATGGTTTAAATAATGTGATGACCAGTGAAATGCTGGAATTCCCTAATGGCGTTATGGGCATGGCACTTAATCTGGAAGAAACCAATGTGGGCTGCATTCTTTTTGGTGAAACCAGTAAAGTTAAGGAAGGGGATATTGTCCGCAGAACTAATAAGATTTTGCAGATCCCCGTAGGAGAAGCCCTCCTGGGAAGAGTCGTGAATGCTTTAGGAGAACCTATTGATGGCAAGGGTGATATCGTATCAGAAATCAGTCAGCCTATTGAACGAAAGGCACTGGGAGTTATCCAGCGTCAGCCGGTAAAAGAAGCACTGCAGACTGGAATTAAAGCTATTGATTCCATGATCCCTATAGGCAGAGGTCAGCGTGAATTGATCATTGGTGACCGTCAAACCGGTAAAACAGCAATTGCTATAGATACTATTATAAACCAGAGAGATAGCGATGTTTACTGCATTTATGTTGCTATTGGACAAAAGAAATCATCAGTAGCAAAGATAGTAAAGAAATTGCAGGAAAATAATGCCATGGAATACACTATTGTGGTTAGTACTTCAGCTTCTGATCCGGCCTCTATGAATTACATCGCGCCATATTCAGGCTGCACAATTGGTGAATATTTCAGAGATAAGGGCAAGCACGCCTTGATCATTTATGATGACCTTTCCAAGCATGCTGTGGCATATAGAGAAATATCTCTGCTGCTGCGCAGACCTCCAGGAAGAGAAGCATATCCAGGTGATGTATTTTATCTGCATTCACGCCTGCTGGAAAGAGCTTCCAAGCTGAATGATGAATTAGGTGGCGGTTCCTTAACTGCCTTGCCGATCATAGAAACACAGGCGGAAGATATTTCTGCTTATATTCCTACTAATGTGATCTCAATTACTGACGGACAGATATATTTGAGCAGTAAATTATTCCATTCAGGTCAAAGACCAGCCATTAATGCAGGACTTTCTGTATCTCGAGTGGGTGGTAGTGCTCAAATCAAAGCAATGCGAGCAGTAGTAAAGCAATTACGTCTTGATCTGGCACAATTCACAGAATTGCAGGCATTTGCCAAGTTTGGCAGTGATCTTGATAAGGCAACAATGGCTCAGTTAAGGCGTGGTGAAAGACTTCAGGAAATTCTCAAACAGGGACAGTATCAACCAATTGACGTTTCAAAGCAGGTATTTATTATCTTTATGGCAAATCAGGGATATCTGGATGATATTGATTTAAGCAAAATTAACCATTTGGAAGAGGACCTCTTCACTACTCTTGACCTGCAGCATAAAGATTTCTTGAAAGAACTCATCAAAAGTACTATTACAGAAGAGATGACGGAAAAGATGAAAGAAATCTGTGAAAATATTAAAGCGAAATTTTAGGTTGCGCAATGGGTAATATCCGTGATATAAAAAGTAGAATTGACAGTATAAGAAATACACGTCAAATCACTAATGCAATGAAGATGGTTGCAGCTGCTAAATTACGTAAGGCCCAAAATGGCATCATTAAAGCCAGGCCTTATGCTGATAATATTAATCGAATGCTGGCAACCGTTAAATATAAGACCCAAGAGACTGATCAAAGGATATTCAAACAACCAAAACCTGATGCTAAAACAGCATTAGTTGTGGTCACTGCTGATCGAGGACTTTGCGGATCCTTTAATTCATTTGTGATCAAAGCAGCTGTCCAGTATTTAAAAGATCATCCTAAAACAGACCTTTTCTGTATAGGTAAAAAGGGCACTGATATTTTTAAAAAGAGAGATGTTAAAATGCTGAAGTCTTATACTGGCCTCTTTAATGAGATGAATTTCAGTGTTTCAACTGAGATAGCCAGTGATCTCAAACAGCAGTTTTTTCAGAAAGAATACGATCAGGTAGAAGTGATTTATAATGAATTCAAAAGTATTATGCAGCAGAATGTGATCCACAAACAGGTACTGCCAATCCCAGATAGTGAAGAATTGGAAGGCGTATCGCTGCTTGACTTTATATATGAACCTGGTGAAGAAGAAGTGATCGAGGAATTAACAAATAAGTATATTAATGTGGAAATCTGGCGTATCCTGCTGGAATCTTCTGCTGCGGAACAGGGAGCTAGAATGACCGCTATGGATAGTGCCACAGATAATGCCACTGACCTGATACAATCACTTACTTTGCAATACAATATGGTCCGTCAGGCTGCTATAACAAATGAAATTATTGAGATTGCTTCTGGTGCAGAAGCCCAAAATCAATGATAAGGGGAAAATAAATGAAAAACGGAAGATTATTGCAGATAATAGGTCCCACAGTAGATGTGGAATTTCCACAGGGACATCTGCCGGCGATCTATAATGCTTTAATGATAAAAAGAGACGACGATTCTGAACTGATCTTGGAAGTACAGTTACATCTGGGAGAGAATAGAGTCAGATGTGTTGCCATGGATTCTACAGATGGACTGGTAAGAAATCAGGAAGTGATCGATACTGGTAAATCAATTGAAGTTCCTGTTGGTGAAAAAGTATTAGGCAGAATGCTGAATGTGGTTGGTAAAGCCATTGATGGTAAACCGGAACCCGATACTGATATAAGATTACCTATTCACAGACAGGCTCCAGCCTATGAAGACCTTTCTACTGATGATGAAATTCTGGTTACCGGGATCAAGGTTATTGATCTTATTGAACCCTATTCCAAGGGTGGTAAAATTGGTCTTTTTGGCGGTGCTGGTGTTGGTAAAACTGTAATTATCCAGGAATTGATCCGTAATATTGCTGTTGAGCAGAGTGGATACTCAGTTTTTGCCGGTGTGGGTGAGAGAACCAGAGAGGGAAATGACCTTTATCTGGAAATGATCCAGTCGGGTGTGATTGAAAAGACAGCTTTGGTGTTTGGACAAATGAATGAACCTCCAGGAGCCCGTCAACGTATAGGTTTAACTGGTTTGACAATTGCCGAATACTTCCGTGACGTATCCAAGAAAGATGTACTCTTATTTATTGATAATATATTCCGTTTTACTCAAGCAGGTTCAGAAGTTTCAGCATTATTGGGAAGAATGCCTTCAGCGGTTGGATATCAGCCCACATTAGCCTCAGAAATGGGCGAACTCCAGGAAAGAATAACTTCTACCAAGGATGGATCAATAACGTCTATTCAGGCTGTTTATGTGCCTGCTGATGATTATACTGATCCTGCTCCAGCTACCACATTCTCTCATCTGGATGCCACTACAGCACTTTCCCGTAAAATCGTGGAACTGGGTATTTATCCTGCTGTTGATCCTCTGGATAGTACCAGTAGGATTCTTGATCCTAAGATCATCGGTGATGAGCATTATAATGTTGCACGTGAAACACAAAGAATAATTCAGAAATATCGTGAACTTCAGGATATTATTGCTATTATGGGTATGGATGAATTATCAGAAGAGGATAAACTGACCGTAAACCGCGCACGTAAGCTGGAAAGATTCTTCTCACAACCCTTCTTTGTAGCTGAAGAATTCACTAATACTCCTGGTGTATATGTGCCTTTAAATGAAACAATAGACGGATTTAAGGCAATAATATCAGGAGACTGTGATAAATGGCCAGAACAGGCTTTTCTTTATGCTGGAAATCTGGAATCTGCTGAAAAGAAAGCCAAAAAAATGAAATAATATGGAAAAGTTAAAATTAATAATAATCCAACCTCAAAAAATAGTGCTGGAAACAGAATTTGATGACATCATTATCCCCGGCAAAGACGGGGATTTTGGCGTGTTTTATGGTCACACTCCCTTTATTTCTGTGATCAGACCTGGAGTGATGGAAATTTATAATGATAAAGAAGTAACAAAATATGCTCTTCATGATGGTTATGTAACTGTGGAGAATAATGTAGTAACCATACTTTGTGAATTAATTGAAAGAGCCGAAGAAGTTGATAAAACAAGGGCAGAAGCTGCCAAAGAAAGAGCTGAGAAAAGAATAAAAAGCAATCAAAGCGATATAGATTTCCGCCGAGCAGAAAATGCTCTCAAGAAAGCAGTTGCCAGAATTACAATTAGTTAATTTCTCTCTCTATACTGATAAATGATGAAATTAATATCCCTCTGTTTCTTACTACTTTTTACTCTGAATATATTTGGCTCAAATACAGATTCTGAATTTAGACAAGGTATGTATCTGCGCACAGATATTGTTGCTGGAGCTAATTTTGACACCCTTCTAACCATTGCCGCGCAATCAGGTATCAATAATGTTGTCTTCGATATAAAAGACATGAAAGGCAAATTATATGTTAAAATAAATGACTGCCCTACGTTACTCAATAAGCCAGGGGATTTAATAGTAAACCTTCCTGAGTTAGTAAGTAAAATCCATGCTGCAGATATGATGGCTACTGCCAGGATCGTAGCTTTTCATAATAACCGGGCTGCCAAAGTTGATTCTTCATTCTGTCCAAAAGATAGTCTTGGGAATAGATGGATAGAAATTCCATCCAAAGGTCCTCAATGGCTTGATCCATCTCTGGTTGATGTACAAAATGATTTATTTAAGCTTATGGATGTTGTAATAAAAGCAGGTGTTGATGAAATTCAATTTGACTATATTAGATTTCCAACTCAAGGAAATGTATCTAAAGCAATCTTTGAATTTCAGCGGGAAAATGATCGTCAGTTATTCCTGGACAGCACTTATGTAGCAAAATCGAAGATGGATATCATAGAGGATTTCCTTAGGAAAGTGGATAAGCGATATAAGGGTAACAAGGTACATTTCACTGCCGATATTTTTGCCATTGTGAGTTGGCAGAATCAGCGTGATATTGAAGCGACCGGACAGGATATACGCCGAATGTCAAAGTATCTTGATGTCATTCACCCTATGATCTATTCTTCACATTTTGATAACGGTTTCGGTTATAGACAAGATGTTCACAATGAACCTTATGACATAATTTTTAAAGGCATTAAACGAACTACGAGTAAATTAACTCCAGGATGTGAAGTAGTACCATATATTCAGGCTAATAATTGGCTGGTCATTTATAAAAAGGAATATATTGCTGCTCAGGTTGCTGCCTGTCGAGAAGCTGGAGCCGCCGGATATCTCCTATGGAATGCTACTCTCAATTATCAAACTACTTTAGGTTGGCTGACTGAACTCAATACAAATCAATAGGTTTCACGTGAAACATCAAGTTATTTGTGATATTGTCCACCCTGCAAAATATTTAAAGCCCTGTAAATCTGTTCAAATAATAATAGTCTGATCATTTGATGCGTAAAAGTAAATCTTGAAAAACTTAAGACAAAATCCGCCCTGGTTAATATCGATTTGTCCAAGCCATGCACACCACCAATACAAAATACAAGATCTCGTCTCATTTGCTTTTCCAGAAATTCAGAAAATGCTTTGGATGAAAGCATTTTTCCCCTTTCATCCAAAGCAATTAATATATCATTGGGTTTTATATTCCTTAATAATAATTCAGCTTCTTTGAATTTTAATTCTTCTTCAGTAGATTTTTTTGTTTTTATATCAGGCAATTCTATTAGCTTTACAGCAGTATAACGGCTTAATCTCTTTTGAAATTCATCTATCCCCTGTATCAGATAGTCCTGCTTTGTTTTACCAATAGCCAGAATACTAACAGACACCGCAGGTAATGATCCCTAGAGCCATAGTCAGCATCTTAATTTCAGCGCTATCCGCTCTTGATGCGATCAGTACGGGGACTTTTGCTCCTAATACTACATGAGCCACCCTGTACTTGCAATAATAGGTGATACTTTTACCGAAAATATTACCTGCCTCAATGTTGGGTACAATTAAAATATCAGCATCTCCAGCAACTTCAGAATCAATACCCTTGATCTGTGCAGCTTCTCTGGAAATGGCATTATCAAAAGCAAGGGGTCCATCAACAATACAACCTTTGATCTGACCACGTTTGTTCATTACATTAAGTATCGCTGCATCCACAGTTGACTGATTTTTTAAACTTACCATTTCACTATGGGTAAGAATTGCTACCCGTGGTAATTTGTTTCCCAGAGCATGTGCAACCTGAACACAATTTGCAATTATGGAAAGTTTATCAGTAATATCCGGCAGAGGAATAAATCCGCCATCACCCATCAGCATGATTTTATCTGGAGTTTCATAGGCAAGTACATCACTCATTATCTTATTTGTCCTCAGTCCCTTATCTTTATCAAGGATTGCTTTCAATAAAGTTCCTGAATCGCACAAACCCTTCATGATCAAATCCGCTCTTTGCTCATGAACCAGCCTTACTGAAGTTTCCGCTGCGGCATTCAAATCTTCCCCACAGTCAATAACTTCATATTCAGAAGCAGTCTCTGGTACTTTTTCCTGGAGATAGTTCTTGATGATATTCAGTTCTCCTACCAGGATACATTTAGCCAGCTTAAGATCATATGCCATAATTGCAGCATCCATTGCAGAAGCAGTATGAGCAGCAGCGATCACAATCGTTTTTAAAGGACTGCTTTTCACTCTATCCAGCATCTCATCAAAATTTTGGATCATGTTTCCCCCATATTAATTTTTTTTTTTCATTATTTTTGCCTTTTCAGTACGGTCAAGATATTTATTTTATACAGGGTCTTAAGCACTATTAAGAAAGATGATTGAATTAATTTAGGCACTCATTACTTCTGATATAATTATCTCAATTAATCAACCAGATGATCTTCATGTTGAATCTATATATTTCTATCTTATCCAGCTCGTTTACTCATAATGGTTAAATTTCACAATTAAACTGTCCCTTATCATAATACGTTCTTTCTGAATCAAACTGTTTCTACTAAGTTTTCCATTAATTTTAACTAAATATTATGTAAACTTGTTATAATATGGTTTATATCATATCATTAGAATCTCTTAAGCTTGTCTAATGTCAATAAGTAGCTATCAGATGGAACAACAAAGCACATAGTGACATTTTTTTGTTAGATTGTGCTTTGTTGTTACACCTGTTTGCCGTTTCATATTCTGTTTTTGGTGAGTTGTTATAAGATTATTTTGTTTAATTTGAGATAGATTTATAGATCGTATAGGACTTATAGGACTTATAAGAGGAATAGTAAGAGCTTGACCAATAAAAGTAGTATGATAAAGGTGAAACTGGAGGACTTAGATGATTTTAATTTTGAATACTATAACTAATGAGGAATATCGGCAGCGATTCGAAAGCTGTGTGAGAGATTATATATATCCTGATCTACCCGTAAGGGATTTGAATCTGAGTGCTGAAACAGGCAATCTGCAAGACTATAGTCATCTATTAATCAGTGGTTCGGGTTTATCAACCGTAAATGGTAGCGAGTGGGAGTCGAGATTTTTTGAAGTAATAAGTCATTTTGTAGATAATCATAAAGCGATATTAGGCATCTGCTATGGGCATCAGTTATTGGCCAAGTATCTGGAAGGTCCATCCTGCGTGCGCAGATCGCCTAACCCGCAGTTTGGGTTCAGGCGCATCATTACAAGCTCTAATGAGCTTTTTAGAGACATTCAGAGTGTATACAGCATGGTGGCACATTTTGATGAAGTAACAAATCTGGGTAAAGCTTTTGAAATAATTGCAGAAGATGATGAAGGTGTAATCCAGGGCTTTCAGTATCGTGATAGCCGGATATGGGGACTTCAATTTCATCCTGAATATGATTATTTTAATGGATTGGCATCCTGGGAGCGCAAGATCAGAAATAATCCTGAATGGATCAGATATTATAAGAATACCGTACCTTCATTTATGTCAGCACTTAATAACAAAGTAATTTTTGAAAATTTCATTAAATTATAAAAGAATTAATTTATAAAGTAGAAGAGTGTTAATACGCAGATGAACATTAAATTATTAGGGATATTTATAGCTGTAATACTGACTATGAATATGCTTGCCCAGGAAGAGGATAAAATGATCAATCTTCCAGGTAAATATGATGTAAATGACATACCAGGAGAGAGTTTTTATCTGAATGACAGGTTGATGGATGCTCCAAGCGGCAGGGAATTCAAGCAAAAAAAAGAGTTCTATAAATGGCTGGCAAGCCGGTTTTTAAGCGATGAACTATTTTCTTATGGGATCAAGCTTAGCTGGAATAATATTAAATCTATGCGCAGAAGGGTTGATGGATTGCATTCAGCGGTTGAGGGAGAGCAATTAAATGATGATCTGGAAACTTTCATGGGTTCGCTATTTGGATTCAGAGGTGGCTGGTTTTTGTCCTGGCGGTTGACTGAGCACTTGGGCTTTCAGCCAGAAATTAACTATAAAGTCAATAACAGCAGCAAAGACTGGAAAAATATACTTAAAGTCGACTTGGGGATATCTAAGATCAATAACAAACTTTCAATAGATTATCATTTGCATTACCTGGAGGTTCCTCTGGTATTAAAGTATAAACTGAAGGTATCCAAGAACTTACGGCATCATATTTCATTGGGAATAGCAGTAAATATCTACCTGCAGGGAACCTCAAAATGGAGTTATTGGGAAAATGCATCGTATTATGAGTCGCCTATGGAAACCTCAGGCAAAATAGACCTTGATGAATTAAATAGATTTTCATTTAATTTGATATCAGGTGCGGGTCTGGAAGGAAGAAGGTTCATACTCGATTTGAATTATATATATGGCATTACAAGTATCAATGCACCGCATTTCAGTAATGAAATATTTATATCAGGTAACATGCTTGAGGATTTTCTACGGAAATCCTGGGAATATAAGCAGCATAATTTGACCTTTACCCTGGGCTACAAATTTTCTGGAAGCAAACATCAGACAGAACACAAGCGTTTAAGAAGATATCGCTAAGGGTATATTTGAATAATTTGCTTGCCAGATATAGAGTTAAAAATTTTATTGCTTTTTTAGGAAAAAATTGAGTTAAAGTTAATTGTAAGAAGGAAAAAGGAGTGCTGATGGCAACTACATCAGATATCAGAAACGGAATGATCATCGATTTTAAAAATGGTCTTTATGAGATAGTTGAATTTCAGCATGTAAAGCCAGGTAAAGGTGCAGCTTTTGTACGCACAAAGCTGAAAAATATCAGAACTGGTAAAGTTATAGATAATACATTTCGGACAAGTGAGAAGCTGGACGAAGTTCGGGTGGAAAAGCACAAGAAGGAATATTTATATTTTGATGGTACTTTTTACGTATTTATGGACAGCACCACTTATGAGCAATTGAATGTACCCCCTGAAACGATAGGGAATGCAGAAAAATTTTTAGTAGATAATATGGAAGTAGCGATGAAGCTTGGACCGACAGGCGAGATTTTAGGCATCGAGTTACCGATAGTGGTGGAGCAGGCCATTGAGGAATGCGAGCCCAATGTGAGGGGTAATTCGGCTTCCGTAAGTGGCAAGAAAGCGACGACCGACCGTGGTTTAGACCTGACAGTCCCCTTTTTCATAGAAGTGGGCGATAAGGTACGTATAGACACCAGGACGGGAGAATACATAGAAAGAGTATAACTCAAGGAGTAATAATATGGCAAAGGGAAGATCATTTGCAGCCAAACTGGCGCATGAGTTAAGTACAGAAGGGAAAGTAATGTGTCCCAAGTGTAATACAGAGATCAAGAAAGTGAAGCTGATCAGGAACCGGGCTTCCAAAGCAGGTACCTGGATGCCTCGTTATGAATTTATTAAAGTTTGCAAATGTAATGAAGAAGATTTATTTCAGGGCAAATAAAGCAATAGCTTAAAAAAAAATCCCTCTGCTAATGTAGAGGGATTTTTTTATATCTGATATAATTTTATTATAATTTTTGCTTGTAGATATTCATATCCACGGCAGTAATGAGATCTACGAGAAACTGACGATTAGTTTTTGAAAGAATTGAATAATCCAAAGCGAAGCAATAAAGCAAATGATAAACAAAATGTCTATTATGAGTACCCAGATAATTTTGAGATATCTTTTGAGATTCCGAGATGATGTTTTCCTCTTTCATTATCTCAGTTTTATAGGAAATAAGCTGTTGACTTAATTTAACGAGTCTTTGCTCAAGATATTTGGAATTCTGTTTATCCAGGTCATTATCGATATTTTCTTTAACTTTAATTCTTTCCGGTTGCATTTCTTCCATAATTTTTCGGATAGTAATTTCTCTTTGATCAGGATCAAGGTCTTGTGACTGCTGGATCATTTTTCTGAGAGTTGATATCTCCATTGTGAGAGCCAAAAGATATTCACTGAAATCTTCAGCCCCTTCAATATATCCTTTCATATTCTCAGCGGTTTTATTAAAAGCAATAATGAGATCTATAGAATCAACCAGCTTAAGATCAAGATCATCAAGGTAGGAAATATTTAACTTATTCTGCTGATCAGAAACAGCGTATAGGGAAGAGGTGATGATCAGTATCAATGTGAGTATGGCAATAATTTTCATTTATAACTCCAGGATAAAAAAAAGGGAGCTGACGCTCCCTAATATGGATTAATAGCGTTTCTTTTCCTTCACACGAGCAGCTTTACCTTTCACTCTTCTGAGATAGAAAAGTTTTGCACGTCTAACGCGACCAAATCTGATCACTTCAATTTTGCTTACGTGTGGGGAATGAAAGGGGAAAACCCTTTCTACAGCAACGCCATTGCTTATCTTACGCACCGTAAATGATTGAGAGACTTTTTCACCTCTTCTTTGCATCACGATACCTTGGAAAACCTGAATTCTTTCTTTTGAGCCTTCTTTGATTAGATAGTGAACCTTGATAGTATCACCGACTCGGAATTCGGGGTGATCAGTTCTCAGCTGATCAGCAGTAGCTTCATGAATAATATTCATGTTACCTCCTTTATTTTTCGGAAGTCAAACGGTCCAGGATAATAGCAGCAGCACTTCTCACCGAGAGGTGATTATATTGACCAGAACCATAAACAGGTTTCAAAATCAGGTCACACTCGGACAATATTGATTGAGCCAAGCCATTCCCGGTACCAAAAAGCAGTAAAACGGGAGATGAGCCTGCTAAGTAATTTTTACAGAAATCACCATAATTGATCTGGTCATTTCTTTCA
Organism: Candidatus Stygibacter australis; assembly: GCA_030765845.1. Lineage (NCBI taxonomy): Bacteria > Pseudomonadati > Candidatus Cloacimonadota > Cloacimonadia (SeqCode) > Cloacimonadales (SeqCode) > Candidatus Stygibacter > Candidatus Stygibacter australis. The sequence goes on along the minus strand of JAVCDJ010000028.1, from coordinate 6,352 downwards.
ATAGCGGTTGTGCCGACGACTACTGGATCGTTGCTTTCCTGTTTTTGTATATACTTAATCACGTCATCAAAAGTATCAGCATGTCTGACAATATTTAAAGCCTGAGAGCGGAAAGCATTGTAATTACTTGCAGCTTCAGTCTGCCAGAATTTCATAATTCTGCTGATCATCTCTTTCTGACTGGAAAGCGGAGTGACAATAAAGAAATTCTTAACCTCAAAAGTAAGGCAGGATCGAGATATATCGTGAATATCCAGGTTGGTGATTGAGGTAGTGATAATATCACCAAATTTATTAATTACTGGATGATGTATCAAAGCCAGATAGATATTAGGTTTATTCATCGATTAAATCTGGTCTGATCTTTTTTGTAAGTTCCCAGGCTTTATCCTGTCTCCACTGAGAGATTTTTTTATGATCTCCACTGGTAAGAACATCGGGAACAGTCATCTGATTGAACACAGCAGGTCTTGTATATTGGGGGCAACCCAGTAATCCGTCCTGATGTGAATCCGTAAGAGCAGATTCCATATCACCCAGCACTTCATCCTGCAACCTCGCTACGGCATCTATAAAGACCATGGCTGGAAGTTCTCCGCCTGTGAGTACATAATCACCTATAGAGAATTCTTCGGTTACATATGCGTCTCTAACCCGTTGATCAATACCTTTATAATGTCCACAGATGATGATAAGCTGTTCAGTCTGGCAAAGCCGGTTCACGTCAGTTTGTTTGAGCAAAGGTGCCTGTGGTGTAAAGAAAATAACAGGGCGCTTATTCTGCTGAAACTTTAATGCTTGCAGTGCCTGATAGACCGGTTCTGGTTTCAACACCATACCAGCACCACCCCCATAGGGATAATCATCCACCTGGTTATAATTTCCAATACCAAAATCCCTGAGTTGAGTGAATCTCACTTCAACAGCTTTGGCTTTGATAGCTCGATTAACGATGCTGCTTTGCAGAAATGAGGAAAACATTTCAGGAAAGAGAGTGATGACATCAATAATCATAGTTCAAGAAGTTCCTTAACGTTTTTTGCCATGATAAGATGATTTGATTTGTCAATGGAGATAATATATCTATCCACAATAGGTATCATAATTTCTTTCTGATCAGTAGTATTCACGACCAGAGTATTATGAGCACCATTGTAGAATGACTCCACTACCTGTCCTATAGTGAGGTTATCGACCATCACTGTCATACCAGTGAGAAAATCATCATCATTCTGATATTGGGAAGATTTGACCAAAGATTTCGGGAGACAGTATTGCACAGATTTACAAGCAATCACTTCTTCAATAACATCACTTTCCTTAATCTTGATCCAAAAGAATTTATCCTGACGAATATCTTCTATTGTCACATAACGCACTCTATGATCTGTAAAGACCAAAAAAATATCTTTAATATCGAGAAAATAAGTATGGAAATTCCAATTAGGCTGAAATCTGAGGAAGCCCTCAGGGGCACGATTGGAATTTCCTAATTTACCTATTTGAACAAGGTCATCAAATGTCATTACTCGATAATTTCGAGAACAGCACGCTTTCCTTGTCTTGCAGAAACGGCGTTGAGGATGGTACGAATAGCACCAGCGGTGCGTCCTTTTTTACCAATGATCTTACCGATATCTGCTTTATCTGCTCTAAGTTCGAAGATTGTCACTTTATCTCCGGCTACTTCAGTAACTTCGATAGTAGCTGGATCGTCTACCAGAGCTTTCACGACAAATTCGATCAGTTCTTTCATTAGATATCTCCTTCAGTTTCAGCGGCAATTTCAGTTTCAACAGTAACAGGTACTATTTCTTCTACAATTTCATCCACAATTTCAGTTTCTTGATCAGTTTTTGCTGTAAAGCGCAGGTTATGCCATTTTTCCATTACACCTGCTTTTCTGAAAAGAGAACGGACAGTGTCAGAAGGTTGAGCACCAACACCTAACCAATATATAACCCGGTCAGCTTCAACCTTGAGTGTAAGTGGATCTGTCTTGGGATCATAATATCCCACACATTCCAGGTACTTTCCATCTCTTTTCTTTCTTGAGTCAACAGCAACAATACGATAGAAGGGCTTATCTACAGTGCCCATTCTTTTCAGTCTCAGTTTTACCATTCACACTCCTTTATTTACATTTCCAGAATATTAAGGAAATTTTTTTTAAGTCTTAATCTCGTCAAGTAAAAATTAAAAAGGCAACATACCACTTTTCATAAACTTAGGGCTGCTAAATTTTTTCATCATCTTCTTCATTTGCTCAAATTGCTTAAGCAGGCGATTCACATGTTGTACTGTAGTTCCACTGCCGTTGGCAATGCGTAATCTTCTGCTGCCGTTTATCAGGGCTGGTTTATCTCTCTCACGAGGAGTCATCGAGAGGATAATTGCTTCAATTTTCCCCATTTCATTATCATCAACTTTAATGTTTTTCATGGCATTATTATTCATTCCGGGCAGCATACCCAGAAGCTGATCCATGGGACCCATTTTTTTAATTTGAGCTAACTGGTTGAGAAAATCAGTTAAATTGAACTGATTTTTCTTCATTTTATCAGCTAATTTAAGGGCTTCTTCTTCATCAATGGCTGTTTCAGCCTTTTCTATGAGAGATAACACATCTCCCATACCAAGAATACGATCAGCCATCCGCTTGGGATAGAATTCTTCCAGATCACTGACCTTTTCTCCTGCTCCAATAAAAACAACTGGTTTCCCAGTAACTGCTTTTATGGAAAGAGCTGCTCCACCTCTGGCATCACTATCCATTTTGGTGAGGATCACTCCATCAAATTCCAGTTGCTGATTGAACTCTCGAGCGATATTAACAGCATCCTGTCCGGTCATTGCGTCAGCCACAAAAAAGATATAATCTGGCTGGATAGCCTGTTTCAGGTCTCTAAGCTCTTTCATAAGCACTTGATCGATATGAAGTCTTCCGGCAGTATCAAAGATCATGAGATTATGATTATCGTTTTCGGCCTGTTTCAAGGCTTTCTTGGCAATTTTAACAACATTTTTGGTATCTATGGTGAAAGTGGGGATATCCAGTTGTTTTCCTAAAACAGTTAATTGCTCAATAGCTGCAGGACGATAAACATCACAAGCCACAAGAGTGGGTTCTATACCTTTGAACTTTTTTCTGCCGAGATTTGCAAGCTTAGCAGCTGTTGTGGTTTTACCAGAACCCTGCAAACCAACCATCATAATTTTATTGATCTTATTGTCATTAAGAGTAAATTTAAAATTCTCAGTACCCATCAGATGTATCAATTGCTCGTGAACAATCTTCACAACTTGGTGACCAGGAGTGAGACTTTTCATAACTTCCTGTCCCACTGCCTTTTCAGAAACCTGAGCAACAAAGTTTTTTACTATTTTAAAATTAACATCAGCTTCCAGTAAAGCCCGTCTTATTTCGCGCATTGCATCTTTGATGTTATCTTCATTGAGTTTTCCTTTACCTTTCAGTTTTCGGAAAATCACATCAAATCTTTCCTGGAGACTATTAAACATATATTATCCTATAGATTTTTAAGCAGGTTAATGGGGATAGATGGATCTTCCGAGTCGAATATATATGACCCGGCAACCAGAATATCTGCCCCTGCTTTCTTTAGTTCAGCAGCATTTATATGATTAACTCCACCATCAACTTCAATTAACAGATCTGGATTCAATTGTTCAGCTTTATTCCTAAGTTCAGAGATTTTTCTTAGAACCAGGGGAAGGAATTTTTGACCTCCAAACCCAGGATTTACGCTCATAATGAGCACAAAATCAAGATGCTCGATGATTGGGAATATAGTAGAAACCGGGGTAGAGGGATTTAAGGCAATCCCGGCTTTGATTCCATAATCCTTGATCATTTGAATATAGCGATGCAGGTGATATACTGTTTCCTGATGAATAGAAATGAAATCCACTCCGATTTCAGCCAGAAGCGGAATATAGCTTTCAGGATTTGTGATCATTAAATGAGCATCCAGTGGAATATCAAAATTTTGTCTGAGCTTTTTGATCAAGGGGTATCCAAATGTAAGATTGGGAACAAAATGCCCATCCATAACATCAAGATGTAATATGTCTGCTCCAGCTTTGATCACCTTTTTGAGCTCACGCTCAAGATTGAGGAAATCAGCCGAGAGTATTGAAGGAGCTATTTTCATAAGAATACCATATTTTTTGCCGGAGATAATATTATCCCCGGCATAATTTACCTAAGTTTTAACGAAAAAGATAATATCCTGAATATCTAAACCATATTTTTTCCGGTATTTAGCCCGGATCTTATGCTTGTACAGAATCATTTCCTGTAACCAGATATTATTGGATACAGTAACTTTCAGGACATTATTTTCATATTTAACAGGTTTTGCTTTTTCAGCAACAGATTTACCAACTATTTTCTTCCATCCCATCAGAATAGTGGTATAATCTTTGTTGTCTTCTCCGGCAATTCTGATAATCAGATCATATAGAAAATCACCGGTAGCCCGAAAAGCCATAACTATGATTTTTTACCGACTAAAGAAAATCCCCACCAGGCGAAAACCGCAATAGCAACAGTGCACCAGTAAGCTGTACCCAATGCATCATAGGGTCTATTGAAATACTGCAAAAAGAAATATATAGCAGCTATCGCCGGAATCGCAGCCAAAGCAACGAGGATGAGATAACCCGCAAGACGAAGTTTAGTATTTTCCCCTGCCCGATTAATTATTCTTATTGCCAGAAGTGCTAAAAAAATCATTACAGCAGTAAATGCTATAATGATAATATAGGTAGAGGGTGCGAGATTGATCTTGGCAAAAACAAACCAGGGCATTAATAAGGCGATAACTAATATAACACCACCTATAATTCTGGGAAAAATACTATTCTTTTCCGCTACTTTCTTTTGATCATGCTTCTGCTTGGATACAAAGTAATATACCCCAGCAAAAACGAGAAGGAAAAAAAGCATATACAGGGGAACACCCTGAGCAGGTTTACTGGTAGCAAAGCCTATGGATGAAAAAGCTAAAAGCAGAACAAGCCAGCCTATAACATTCACTACCTTATTGAGGATCTTCTTCACTATAACCTCCAGTTATTGGTCTTTTTCTACTACAACTTTCAGAGAAGAATTAATATCTCCAGGGAAAGAAATTGCAACCTGGAATTCACCAATACTTTTCAGGTGATTTTCCATTTTGATATTAGACCTATGAACTTCAAGACCTTTTTCTGCTAAAACATCAGCAATGTCGTTTTCAGAAACTGAGCCAAATAAATGTTCTTGTTCATCGGCTTTTCTTTTAAATGTGAGAATGACATCAGCCACTTGAGCAGCTATAGCTTTATATTTGTTCTCCAGTTCCAGGCGAGCCAATTCAGCATCTTTGCGAATGGCTTCCACTTTTGAGAGATTATAGGTATTTGCTACAATGGCAATACCTCTGGGAAGCAGATAATTACGCGCAAAGCCGTCAGCGACTTTGATAACGTCACCCGCCTGTCCCTTTTTGTTTATATCTTGTTTTAATATTACTTTCATCTATACCTCCAGATATGAATATTTTTTTTTACATCGACTTCAATTTTTGCTGATGCTTTTGCCGGAATTGTAACCAGAGATCAGCAATACCAAGCAAAATCAGTAAGAGAATAAGAATATAATTCAGTAATATAACTGAAATTATTAAGAAAAGCACAAATCGATTGCTGGTTGTTGTAAATTTCCAGAAATAAAAGGAAACTGCAATACCCTGAATCAAGAAACATGGCAATATTATGAGTAAAAGATTTGCTCCTGTTGTTCTCGTTGCAGGTATCAAAAAGAAAAGCATAGCTGAAATAAGCAGATAAGCAGACCAGTATGGCAGAGCAAATGCAGCATGATTCCAGTTAGTTTTTGTTCTGGCAGAAAGCCAGAGTGAGCCCAGATAAAGAGCAAAGAAAATCACCATAAACCAGATAGCTGTTCCGTGATTATGAAAAAATGTGACACTGGTTTGGGTAGATTGTTCCGCCAGGGTTAAGAACTCTGGATTGTCCTTGAACATCTCTTTCATCATTTCCAGACTTTGATAACTACTTTCACTGATTTGATCATTTATGAACTGCCCATACAGCAATTGTCTGACAAATCCATATAAGACACCATTTCCTGAGCTATACATAAAAGCTGTGTGGTAATTGTGAGTACTTTTAAGATAATAAAAAAATATCAGGGCAGTAAGACCAATTCCCCACACAGTATCCATCAAAGCAAGTGATGTCTTTCCCGCAGCAATCAAAAATACCGATAGCAGTGATGAAACTGCAAAGGTTGCAAAATAGGCAATATTCTGTTTTTGATAAT
>JAVCDJ010000027.1 GCA_030765845.1 Candidatus Stygibacter australis | reverse complement strand
TATTTCAGATGTTTATGATATTATCATTTCTTCACTACTTCCATATGTTGATTATGTAATAACTGAGAGTAATCTTTGTGAAATTCTGAGAAAAATTCAAACAAAACATTCATTTCTAAAAGAATTGAAATATTATCCTATAAAATATGTTAGATGAGAATTTAATCTATAAATACGGCAAACAAGCGTGATCGTCCTGATTCAGCAGCACACCCGAAGCATTACACGAATATTAATTAATATGAGGAGTTATTATGATGTATAAATTATTATTGATATTGGTATTGGTTTTATTGGTGAGGGAAGGAGAAACATATGGTCGGGTAGAAACGCACAGACGTGCGTCTCTTTGCATGATGGTAATATAAGGGAAACATGATGACCGAGAAATACAAAAACAAATATCGGATACGTTCAGCGAGGGCACCATTCTGGGATTATTCGCAAGAAGGTCAGTATTTTATCACCATCTGCACTGCCAATCGAGAATGTCTGTTTGGGCAAATCGAGAAACACAAAATGATATTATCACCAATTGGCGAGATTGTTATTAGGGAATGGCATAAATCATTTGAAATTCGGTTGGAATTAATTTGTGATTCATATATCATTATGCCCAATCATTTGCATGGTATTCTACGCATTGAAAATAATATTGATAATAATATTGTAGAGACGCACGGCCGTGCGTCTGTACCACCATCACCACCACCACCACCACCACCATCACCATCACCACACAATAAATCGGGGATTGCATACCGTTGCCCCAGATCAATATCATCATTTGTGGCAGGATTCAAATCATCTGCAACCAAAAATATCAATCAATACCGTGAAACACCGGGATCACCTGTTTGGCAATCGCGGTTCCACGATCACATAATTCGAAATAATGCAGAATACCAAAGGATCAGGGATTATATAGAAAATAATCCTAAAAACTGGGAACATGATAAGTTTTATAAAATTTGACTTATCATAACAAAATCATCAATATGGTTTTATTGGAGAGAAAAATGAAGATATCGATTATTTTTTCATTATTTTGCTTGATTTTTGCACTAAACCTTTCAGCAACGATTATCAATGTTCCAGCAGAACAACCAACTATCCAGGCAGGAATCGACATATCAGTTGAAAGTGACACCATTTTAGTTCAGCCAGGCACTTACGTGGAGAATATCAATTTTGCAGGCAAAGCAGTAATTCTGGGGTCGCTATTTTATACTACGCAGGATACGAGCTATATTTCGCAAACGATCATTGATGGTAATCAAGATGATAACGTAGTCACATGTGACAGCGAAGAAGATTCCACTTCTGTATTAACCGGTTTCACGATTACTAATGGGCATACTGGATGGGGCGGTGGGATTTACTGCTGGGAATCCAGTCCGAGTTTAGTAAATGTGACTATTACAGATAACCTGGCTTTACATAGGGGTGGTGGGGTTTACTGCTATTCTTCCAGTCCAAGTTTAGTGAATGTGACAATTACGGGTAATTCGTCCTGGGAGTTTGGTGGTGGAATTTACTGCAGCTATTCTTCCAGTCCGAGTTTAGAGAATGTGACGATTACCGGTAATTCGGCTGGATGGGAAGGCGGTGGTATTTACTGCTATTCTTCCAGTCCAAGTTTATTGAATGTGACTATTACTAATAATTCGGCTGGTGAGTATGGTGGTGGGATTTGTTGCAGCTCTTCTTCCAGTCCGAGTTTAGTGAATGTTACTATTATGGATAATTCGACTGAAGGTGATGGCGGTGGGATTTACTGCACAAATTCTTCCAGTCCAAGTTTAGAGAATGTAACGATTACAGGTAATTCGGCAGAAGATGATGGCGGAGGGATTTACTGCCTGAATTTCTCCAATCCAAGTTTAGTGAATGTAACAATTACAGGTAATACGGCGGGAGAGTATGGTGGTGGTATTTATTGCAGAAATCAAGTCAATCTGAGTTTAGTGAATTGTATTCTTTGGAATAATTCACCCCATGAAATGGAATTTCCATATATAAATGATGAAAACATAGCAACAATAGCCTATTCTGATATTGAGGGAGGAGAGGAGGGCTTAGAAACTAATAATAATGTTACAGTAAACTGGTGTGAGGGTAATATTGATGCTGATCCTTTATTCGTGGATGCTGCAAACGGAAATTATCATCTGACTGAGGATTCACCCTGCATTGATGCCGGAATTGCTTATTTTGAGTATGATGGTGAAGTCTTAGTTGATCTCAGTGAAGATGAATATTTTGGAATTGCCCCTGATATGGGTGCTTATGAATATGAAGGAAATGCTGTGATATATTATGGTGATATTAGTGATAACGGAGTAGTAGATAGTTATGATGCTGCCCTGGTTCTGATGTACGTGGTGGGACTTGATCCGTTGCCTGAGCTTGACCCTCTGCCATGGTCAGACTGGCGTGTGGAAAGAGCAGACGTAAATCTTAGCGGTGATATTGGCGCCATTGATGCGGCTTATATATTACAGTATGTTGTAGGGATAATCAGCGAATTGCCGGTAGTTAATGCTATGCGGCTCTCCGCAGGAGAGATCACAATCTCCCATGATGCAGAATATATCTATCTCAAAAGTCTGAAAGGGGTTATCAGCTTTGAATATGAACTGACAAAATCAGAAAATCTGACTATGGGTTTACCGGAAGTAATAAATGATGATTGTCTTTATAGCTATAATGATAATAAGTTTGCTTTAATCAGTGCTGCAGGGATCTCCGGTAATATTGTCATGATACCCTATCAGGCGGAAAGTCAGGGAGCGTGGAATGTCAACTTTCAGATAGAGGATAATGGAAATTCTTATGACCTGGAATATCTGCCGGAAGATATCCCGGAATTGGACAGGTTAATTTCTATATATCCCAATCCTTTCAATCCTGAGACTAATATTGTCTTTGATATATCAACAGAAAGCAATGTCTTGATTGAAATCTATAACATAAAGGGACAGAAAGTAACAACTCTGGTCAATGATCCTTATAAGGCTGGCAGTCATAAAGTTACCTGGAATGCCGTTGGTCAAAGTAGCGGAATCTATTTGCTGAGATTTATTACTGCTGAAAGAAGTGAGATGAAGAAACTTATCCTGCTTAAATAATTGACAGATTGTCAATCCGTGAGACGTACTCCTACGCATAAAGCTTCGGAGTATCTTCGATGAGAAGTGAGACGAGAAATGATTTATCCGTGAGTCGTAAATCGTGAGTCGTGAGTCGAGGAATTTAAGAGATTTAGCAACGAATAGCCTTCGCAAGCTTACGGCTCATCAAGACAAAACGAACAAAGCGAACTGAAGAAGAGAAGAATTTATTATTTGTTTAAACGGAGTATCGTTTTATATATTCCTTTCTGTGTAATTCAGTGCCTTCAGTGGTTGATAGTATTTTTTTTAAATAGTTGACAGATTGTCACAGTATTTCATTAATATATTATAAATAATATAATGAATATGGGGGCAATAATGAAAAAGCAAGCTATGTTTATAATTATGATGATTTTGATGACAGGTGCTTTTGCGACAACAATATACATACCGGATGATTACGCAACTATCCAGGCAGGAATCGACATATCAGTTGAAAGTGACACCATTTTAGTTCAGCCAGGTACTTATGCAGAAAACATTAATTATAATGGAAAAGCAGTAATTTTAGGATCTTTATTCTTAACTACTCAAGACACAATTTATATTTCACAGACTGTAATAGATGGTAGTCAAAACGGCAGTGTTGTAACATTTGACAGCGGAGAAGATTCTACTTCTGTATTAACTGGTTTTACGATTACTAATGGTTATGCTGATTCTGGTGGTGGGATTTATTGTAGTAATAATTCCAATCCTAAACTAACAAATCTGGTAATAATGAACAACGAGGCTTATAATTATGGTGGAGGTCTAACTATATTAGATTGTTCTGCTGCTTTTCTGGATGAAATAGAATTTTGTGACAATCAAAGTGGATGTTATGGAGGCAATTTGTACATATCAAATTCAAATATAATAATGAGAAACTCTAATTTTACAGGCGGAAATGCATTTAGTTATGGTGGTGGTATAATTTGTTACGATTCGATTCTTGATCTCGAAAACATTCAGATTTGTGATAATAATTCAAGTTTTGGCGCAGGCATATATTCTGACGGATGTAATATTTCATTGAAAAAATCAATGATTAATAGCAATGGTTCTGAAACAGGATCAGCAATAAAGGGAATAAATTCTGATATTGAAATTATTAATTGCATAATTGCAGATAATGCATGCTTTCAATCTGGCGTAATTACTTGTTCAGCTTCTAATGAAGTATATATTATTAACTCAATACTGGTTAATAATTCTGCACAAGAACCTGCAGGAAGTTTATTTGAAGGAATAGATTTTATTTTTAATTCGATTCTATATAATAATGCAGAACCACAATTAGATACTAACACAATTGTCCAATATTCAAATATTCAAGGTGGTTGGGGAGGAATCGGTAACATTGATTGTGATCCAATATTCTTGAATCCTGCTGAAGATGATTATCATCTTCAGAACAATAGTCCTTGCATAGGTGCAGGAATCGATGAGATCGCAATCGATGATATATGGTATTATGCACCGGAATTTGACATAGAAGGAAATCCTCGACCGAATCCCACTGGAAGTATGCCGGATATTGGAGCTTATGAGAACTTGTTAGGTGAACCTCAAGATGGGATATACAATGATCAATTATCTTTAAACAATTTCAATCTCTCTAATTATCCAAACCCTTTCAATCCTTCAACAACTATTAATTTTTCAATCCAAACAGATGCTGAAGTTGAACTTTCAATATACAACATTAAAGGACAACGCATTCGCGAATGGAAAATTGAAAATGTAATCCACCCTGGCGGACAAGAATGTAAAATTAATTCTATAATCTGGAATGGTGATAATGATTTAGGGAAAAAAGTAAGTTCAGGGATTTATTACTATGAATTAAAAGTAAACGGTAAAATCCAGGCAGTAAAAAAATGTTTGCTATTGAAATGATATATTATGCAGTTAACAGGCATGTCGCCCTCTGTGCCAGGATTACACTGGACTGTTTTCTACACAAAATGAAGAATAAAAAAGGAGTTTAGTTTTAAATACAAATATATAGAGCCCTTAATCTCATCATTCCAGAAAAATGCCCTAATCCTCTGAAAAGTCCGCCTGCAAGACGTTGTCAGGTTTTTTCACCATTTTCCATAGTTATTATAATTTTTCCTCGGGCATGTCCTTCTCCAAGATACCGAAGCGCTTCAGCAGCCTCACTTAATGGATACCGTCTATCAATAACAGATTCTATTTTGCCTGCTTCAAAAAGTTTTTTAATAAAAACCAGGTCGTTTGGGCTCCGTTTTGCTCTTACGCCAACCATTTTCCTGCCGTCGGTTTCTGACAGCATTGAACCCATGAACATGGATTGGAAGATTTGAGTCATGGTACCTCCAGCCATCACATAAATGCCCTTAGGAGTCAAGGCGCGCTTATAAGCAGAAAGCGAATGATGGCCATTTGCCGCAAATACAAGATCATACTGCTGACCATTTTTGGTGAAATCCTCTTTTGTGTAATCAATAACATGGTCTGCCCCAATCGAACGAGCCTGTTCCAAATTCTTCGTACTACACACGGCAGTAACTTCGGTATCAAAAGATTTGGCAATTTGCACCGCAAAAGTTCCAACACCACCTGATGCGCCATTGATCAAAACCTTTTTCCCTGCCTTGATATGCCCCTCATCACGTAGACCCTGCAGAGCAGTGATCGCCGCCATAGGTATAGCTGCTGCTTCAGCGAATGAAGTATTTAACGGCTTCAAACACAACGAGCTTTCAGGTGCACTTGCATATTCAGCAAAACCGCCCTTTACCATACCAAACACCTCGTCTCCCGGCTGAAACTGTGTGACGTTTCTGCCAACCTTTTCAATCCGCCCCGCTACATCAGTACCGAGTCTCGAGTCTTTTGGTTTGAGCAATCCTCCGCCCATCAGGCGAATCAAGAATATGTCAGCAGTCAGGAAATGCCAGTCATATGCATTTAAGGATGCCGCAAGAATTTTTATCAAAACTTCGTCATCTTTAGGGATTGGTTTTTCTACATCCTTGAGCCGAAGAACATCCGGTGATCCGTATTTTGTGTATATAATCGCTTTCATAGTATTCCTCCAAAATCGAAAATAACTAACATCGCAATTTACAGCGATTTTTACATTTTACTTAAACTTTGTTTTAATTTCTTATAGCTTTTCATTGAAAAAAAAGCTAATCTTGATTCAATAAACATGCTCAATATATCATTTATCAATCTTTCCTGTCAAACTTTTCACATTTACAAGAATTTGATAAGGTTCACGAATATTCTGTCAAATATATTTTCAAAATATCTATTCATGTAAAATTTGAGGAAAAAACTTCTTGCACTCATAAGTAAAAGACAATTATATGCATTTCAGAATCACTGATTGTAATGTTGAAGCTTTCATGAATCAGCAGCAAGATGTAATCATTTAGGAAATGCGCGCTGAGACTTTCAGGATACTTGGTGATATGGCACTTCAGATCAGAGTTTTTTAATTTGACTATAACCTATTCTGAGTGATTCTGTTTTGATTAAGATTGCTAATATCTTTGAGGATATTGAATTATGATAAATTGTAGGAATACCGCATGGTCTTTCAAGATTTTTCATAGTTGCAAGATACCAAAGAGATTAGTGATATTAGCAAAAGGAAATTGCTCAGGTTAGGTATAATATAAACAGGAGTCATTAATGAGTAAAATTAGAATAAGGAGAATGACAGAAAAAGATTGTTTAGTATTATCAGAAGCATTTCAAGCCCAGGGTTGGAATAAACCATACAGTCTTTATGAGGAATATTTTTCTGAACAACAATCCAGAAAACGCCTTGTTTTTGTAGCGGAATATGATAATGAATTTGCTGGGTATGTAACTATTCAATGGGAAAGCCCATATCTATATTTCAAAGAGAGGGATATTCCAGAAATAAAGGATCTAAACACTCTAATTAAATTCAGGAATAACGGAATAGCAACTGAATTAATGAACATTGCTGAAGAATCAATACAGCAGAATGGTTATTCTATTATTGGAATAGGAGTTGGTTTATATTCTGATTATGGGATTGCTCAAAGAATGTATATAAAACGAGGATATAATTTTGATGGTAGAGGGTTGATGTATAAAGGAAAAGAAATTGAACCTGGTAATCATGTTTTAGTTGATGATAGCTTAACCCTTAGTATGCTTAAAAAACTTACATAGTTATTAATGGAGATTCTTATGAAAAAGAAAATAGCATATCTCACAATTGATGATGCACCTTCCAATAATTTTGATCTGATATTGAAGTATCTTTCAGATAATAAAATACCTGCAATATTTTTCTGTGAAGGAAGGAAAATAGTTAAGAGACCTGAAAAAGTAATTAAAGCAATAAAGAATGGATTCATAATCGGGAATCATAGCTATGATCATCCGAACTTCTCAGAAATTTCAATTAAAGAAGCAGAATCCCAAATAACTGAAACAGATAAACTCATAGAATCAATTTATATTGAATCAGGAATTGAAAAACCAATTAAAGTGTTTAGGTTTCCTTTTATGAATATTGGAAGTAAAAATGGATACCTAAATTTTGATTGGAATAATGAACATGTTGCTAATATTCAAACTATTCTCAGAAAACTTGGCTATAAGCAAATGAATTTTGAGAATATTAACTACTCATGGTTTATTAAGGCAGGATTAGATAAATGCTTAAACGTAGATTGCACCTACGATTCTTTTGATTGGTGTTTAGATGAAGATAATAGCATGTTTGGGTATCATGACTTGCCGTCAGTTTTATCGAGAATTGATGAAGATATTCCTGATGGTGGCAGAGGTCTAAATAATCCTTCCTTGAATGAGATAATAGAAATGCATTCATGGATACCCATTGAAGCTTTTATAGCAATTATTGAGAAAATTAAATCAAAGAATATTGAATTTAAATTGCCTGAATGTTATTAATAGATACTAAAGAAAAAGCCTTTGGAATCCAAAGGCTTTTCGTTAAAATTAACAATTATCAGAGGTTATTTCCACCATATTTTTTCAGGTGTTAACAAATTCTCTTCATTTCTTTTTCGATTTACCCAATCAACTAAAACTGAAACTGTTTTATCAATACTGTTTGTTGTCGTATCAAATACTTTAACATTCCATCTTGGATCATCATTTTTCCATGAAGTCCATCTTTCATGTTGATAATTCCCTTCATTGCGATTTAGCACTATTCTTTGTTCCCATTCAGGTTCTTTAGCGTGCATTCTGTGATAAGCAGCCCAACATAAAGTGTCCATAATCAAAGGCCATTCCTCAAAATGAGGTCTGTTCCGATATCTTTTAACTCTTACATAATCATGACAATCTATCAAACATGCTGAGATACCATTAAATTTGATAGCTTCTTTACTTCCCAATAATTGCCCAAATGGCATATGTGAAGTAAGTAAAAAATCTTTACCCTCTTTCTGACATTGTAATGCTTTTTCAAACCATGTTTTAAATCGTTCATAAACATTTTCTGAGTCATAAGGGATTTCATCTTCATCATGACATTCGACGTTTGTTAAAATTTCTCTCAGTTGCTTGATAATACTTGATTTTCCTGAAGCTCCTGCTCCTGATATTAAATAAAACATAATAACTCCTTTTGTACTCAAAGTACTATTTTGTTTTTTTGGAGTTCTGTTCATAAAAGAATCAGAGCGTTTAAAAACGGTATCCAATTTGCGTTATTTTTTATTTTTTAAATCGATTTGTCAAGTTAATTAGAAAATCGAATTTTCGATCATTTTTTCACCGTTTTTTCATTTTGCTCTGAAAAACCGTTTTTTCAGAAATTGAAAAAGGGTAAAAACGGATGGTTGTACCACTTTTGCTTATTCCCAAAAGAGCAAGCATTTGATAAACCTAATAATTAAAGATTTACATATTAATATCTTTTGAAATTATTCTTTACCCTGAAAGGGTTCTACTATAATAGCCATGGGTGATTCCCATGGGAAAAATGAACACAAAATTTACCCCCACCCCATCCTGTTTTTGGCGTTGCCGAAAACAGGATGAGGTGGGGACTTAATGTGATTTTAAATCCACGGGTTTTACCCGTGGCTATTATTGTGATGCCCCTGCAGGGCATTTTTTAAGTCAGTAAAATATTTCAATTCCGGGGGGATGCCAGATTTTTATTTTATATATTGACAATTAAAATAAAGAACACATTGTTTGTATTGTTGAGTATAATGTTACATCTGACAGGCACACATATGAAGGCAATAAAATACTCCATAAATATCAGGAGGGATAATGAAAAGAATAGTTTTACTTTTAATCTGTACTTCTTTTGTAATTAGTTTTGTTATGGTAAATGCTGAAACAGTAAAATCTGAGTTCACTAACCATAAAGTTTATAATACTGCCATTTCAGATTCAGAACCACAAAACATGGAAAGAACTTATGCCGATCTATATGTATCACCGGCAGGTGATAATGCTAACAGCGGATTATCTCCAGAGGAACCATTGCTAACTATCCAGTATGCCTGCTCAATCATCGAAGCAACTGAAGCTGAACCGCATACTATTTATCTGGCAGCAGGCACTTACAGTCCCTCAGTAAATGGTGAAAGTTACCCAATAATAATGCCTCAATATATTTCACTGGTGGGCACAGCAGAAGAAACCACCATCCTTGATGCAGAACTCACTGGAAGAGTACTACAACTGGAAGACTGTGATAATGTCATTATTTCTGACCTGACTATTCGGCATGGGCAGGCTATAATTAACGGCAATGGTGGAAATGAAGGTGGAGGGATACATTTAGCCTCATCGAACTGTCTAACCCATCTTTCGAGAAACAACCGCTAAGTCATTGAAAAACAACAAACCGGTTTTAAATTTGGGTACTACAAATGAAATGAGGATTCTTTGATAATTCTATTCTCTATTGTTTTCATCTCAAGTAT
>JAVCDJ010000026.1 GCA_030765845.1 Candidatus Stygibacter australis | reverse complement strand
AAATAAAACAACTAAAACAAGTCTCGCTAGAAGACTGGGTTGAACACTTATAGATCTCCCCATAAATGGAATACTGTATGACCGAATAGCACCAAGGGCACTATCACCATATTTAAGTACATAGATAAGCATAATAAATGTAATTATATAGAATATCCAGAAAGACCATTTAAACCATTTGATTTTCCAGAATAGATAGATCATTATACAAACGAAAATTGCTGCCACACTGATCAGGAACTGCTTGAGAAAAAAGGGTAATATCCCGCTAATCGACGTTATATCGAGCTGTATGAAAAGCCCCCAGATGATCAGCAATAAGTAACATATCATTAAACGCAGATCAATTTTCCTGAGTTCTTCAAGCAGATTGATCTTAGGGAGTTTCAAATTAGTTTTCATCAGCTATATCCTGCACTATTTTACAAAAGGTCTCGCCGCGGTGTATATAGTTTTTAAAGGCATCATAACTGGCACATGCTGGAGAAAGCAGGATTATATCACCAGGTATTGCCTTTGAATATGCCATTCTGACGGCATCTTCCATATTTTCACATTTCAGGAAGTTAATTTGACCTTTAAAGACAGCTTCCATCCGTTTACGGGTAGCACCAATTAAATAAATATGGATATTTTTGGGTTTCAGATAAGGGATGAGGATTGAAAAATCTTCTCCTTTATCAGAACCACCCAGAATTATATGCACATTTTCAGTAAATGATAAAAGCGCATATTTAACAGCATCTGTGTTAGTTGCTTTGGAATCGTTAAAAAAGCGAATCCCATTTACTGACTGGATAAATTCCAGGCGATGGGGAAGAGAGTGAAAAGTCTTAAGAGCTTTGATGATCTTTGCGTTTTTCCCTTTAGTATATTTTTCAATAGCAAGTAGTGAGGCCAGGCAATTCATTTCATTATGAGGTCCTGCAATTGACAGATCAGTAATATTATATTCCGTATCTCCAATACGTAATTTCTTGCCGCTTTTCCAGCCATCTGTCTTATTCCTTAGGGAAAACAGCTTCTTAGTTGCCATTATTTTATCTGACATCTTTTGGATTATCGGATCATCAAGATTGATAATTGCCAGATCATTTTCAGTCTGGTTATGGAATATATTAAATTTAGTTTCTGCATAGTGTTCAAAACTTTGATAGCGATCCAAATGGTCAGGAGTGATATTTAAGATAATAGCTGCATCAGCTTTAAATTCGTCAATCAGCTCTAACTGGAAACTGCTCAATTCCAGCACGATAAAATCTATTCCAGGTTTTTCAATGGGAAATGCGGTGAATGGAGTCCCAATATTACCTCCCAGAACGGTTTTAAATCCGCAGCCAGCTAGAAGGTGATAGATCAGACTCACAGTTGTGCTCTTGCCATTGCTGCCAGTGCAGCAGATAATGCGACTGTCAGAGGATTTCACCCGGTAACCGAATTCTATTTCGCTGATCAGTTCTATTCTCTGATCACGGGCTTTTTGCAATATCGGAAGCGATAATGGTACTCCCGGACTAACAATAATGCAATCAACAGCAAGAAGCTTCTCAGAATGACCGCCAAATTCACAATCATATAATCTACTCAGTTCTTCTGCATTTGGTATCTTATCCACCGGCTTATTATCACTCAGGAAAACATTGCCACCAAGCTCCGATATCTTTCTGGCAGCAGCGATTCCACTTCTTGCCATGCCAACGACCGCAAATTTCTTGTCTTTAATTATCATATTACTTCCCAGATTATCCTAACACACCATCAGGATTATATTTCTTTAATAATTTCTCCAGATGAATACTGTGCGAACCTTTCAATAAAATCACTGAATTATCAGGGATTTTATCGATTAAACCACTTCTTTGTAATGATTCAACATTGTCAAAATGATATTCAAAGCCATAATTTATTGCTTCTGCACCTACAGATATCATTAAACAATTCTCGCTATTTGCAAGAAATTTTCCAACTTCAGAATGTAAATGATGTGAGTTTCCCCCCAGTTCCAGCATAGAGCCCAGAATTACTACATGGTTTTTACCAGGTTGCTCCCTTTTCCAGTGCTTTAAGGCTGCTTTCATCGACTGAGGGTTAGCGTTATAACAATCAGCAATGATATATTGCTTGCCATATTCCAAAATCTCCATTCTCAAAGGAAGATTCAGGGTTTTACTGATACCCTGGCGAATTATTTCTGGGGTTAATCCCATACTCATGGCAGCTACGATAGCAATAGCTGCATTCGTAACCTGAAATTCTGCCTGAGCAGCGATCAGAAATTTTTGCTCATTTATTTTGAAAGAGTAACCATTATTAGTCTGATATATTCCGTGAATGCGATATTTTCTTTCAGGTTTAATACCAAAATCTTCTCCAGTCTGCATAATGAATTTTGGATCATCACCAGGAAACACTCTGATTTTTGCACCCTCTGAATAAATTTCAATTTTCTCGCGAAATACTCCCTCTTCGTTTTCCAGAAATTCAAGATGGGATGCACCTATATTTGTGATAATAGCAATTTCAGGTAAGCTAATACCAGTAAGCCATTTAATCTCACCAAAATGATTAGTACCCAGTTCAATTATTCCATATTTTGTAGATCCATCAAGTTTGAATAATGTTTTGGGAACACCTATATAGTTGTTTTCATTAGAATGTGTTTTAATTGTGTTTCCCTGTTCAGATAGCAGGTTATAAAGATATTCCTTCACGCTGGTTTTTCCTGTTGATCCTGTAATGCCAATCAGTTTTACGCTGAATAATAAACGGTAAATCCTGGCCAGGTTACCATAGCAGGATAAGGGATCAGCAACTTTGATCACACGCGGATGATCAAAATCAATATTATTGGCACATAAAGCCAGATTGCTTCTTTCTTCCAGTGCTGAGGATAGATAATTATGTCCATCAAAATTAACTCCCTGCAAAGGTATAAACAAAGCATTATTGCGTAGTTTCCGTGTGTCTGTGATTATATGGGATATTTTATTATTGTTTTTACGGGTAATTGTATTATTGCAGACAAATTCAAGCATTATCTCATCAAAATACAGATCATAATTTTGCTTTTGTAAGTATTTCTGATAATATTCCTTGATTACATCTCTTTCGTTAAAAGGATACTTTACTCCATTAATTTCCTGGAATGTTTCGTGCCCTTTACCAGTGATCAGGATTATATCATCGGATTGACTTATAAATAATGCGTCCATTATGGCTGATTTTCTATCTTCTTTGATCCAGATTGCAGATTTATTTGAACTTGTTTTAACTATGTCCTTTATTATCTCTAAAGGTTCTTCATCTCTTGGGTTATCAGTTGTTACGATCACTAGATCAGAATTTTGCAGACCTGCTTGAAGCATTAAGGGACGCTTTGTAGTGTCTCTGTTTCCCCCAGCTCCTATTATCGTGATCAATCTACCCTTTTTAAGTTCTGCCATGGTGCTGCAGACTTTTCTATCGCTTCCGGTGTATGAGCATAATCAATTATGATTATCTTGTTTTCTGGATTTTTAACTTTCTCAAGTCTTCCAGGTACTGCTTTCAGGTTCATTGTATTCTTAATAATTTCTTCTTTTTGTATCTTTGGATATAGCAACATAATACTGGCAAGAGCGAAGCTGAGATTTTGAATATTAAAATCACCATTTAAACCGGATTTAACATGATAATCAATATCATTTATAGTTAAAGTATATTCTGACATGCCTGCTGTTAACTTATTTATTATATATGATATATCACCATCATAATAAGATAAAGAATATTTGTTTCCAGAAATTGTATTCCAAAGCTTCTTTCCAAAATTATCATCTGTATTTATAAGTGAAATCCCCTCAGGTTTTAATTGTGAAAATAGCTGAGATTTGCATTTAAAATATTCATCCATATTATCATGAAAATCAAGATGATCTTGACTGAGATTTAGAAACATGGCAGCAGAAAATTTTAAGCCTGCTAATCTATGTAATGCCAGTGCATGTGATGACACTTCCATAAAAACGATTTCAATTTCAGATTGCTGCATTTGACTTAAGATCTTGCACTGATCGATGATATCAGGCGTAGTAAGTGAGGTTGGGTAATGTTTATCATTAATAAAATAGCCAATGGTACCAATGAATCCTGCATTTTTCCCTGCTAATCTGGCTAATTGATATCCAAGATAGGCAGTTGTAGATTTGCCATTTGTACCGGTCACACCTACAAGCTTCATCTTATCATCATCGATATGATAAAATAATCTGCTGAGATATGCTGCTGCCAGTCGGCTGTTTTTAACCAGGATTATATCACCTTCAGCATTTACTGGTCTTTCTGCTACTATCAATGTAGCACCATTTAATACTGCTGAATCCGCGTAAAGATGACCATCTGTAACGTAACCGCTCAGGCAAATAAAAATATCTCCCTTTTTTGCTTTTCGGGAATCAATTGCAATTCCTGAAAATTTTTGTCCTGAATCAATAGTTGATATTGAAACAAGCAGGTTATGTTGTTTTAATAGGGCAGTTACTTCATTTATTTTAACGTAAGATGGCATCCATCCTCCAGTGATATTTCTGTTTGTGGTTTTATAGATTGATCCACGACTACACCATTACCGTTCGCTGTGAGAGTGATAAAACGTGTTCTGGCTAATTCCAGTGCAGCTCTTAAACTCAAGCCCTTAAAGTCAGGCATCAGCTTTTTATCTGTAATGATCTCACCTGGCTGGGCTAAGGCTAATTTGACTTGCTGGCGCCGGCTGAATTTGATATTTGCTGGAGGGTATTGATCTGAGATGATCCCACCTGAACTATTATTAATAAATGAATAATCTATTTCCATATCCTTTAATATCTTCACTGCATCCTGTTTCTTAAGTCCAATTAAATTAGGCAGAATTGCTATCTCTTCTTGATATGAAGTAGTGCTGGTTACCAAATCACAATCCTTAAGCAGCAGAATATTCTTAACCACTTCTCTAAAGGTGGGTACAGCAGATTGAGAGGCAAAGTAATATTTATTTTTATCTTCAATACAGCGATCAAATGCCACTACGATCACAATACGAGGATCATTACTTGGTAAATATCCAGCAAATAAGGAGTTATGTCTGGTCTCTATCTTGCCGTTAATATCCTTGGTTATAATCTCTGATGTTCCGGTTTTACCGCTGATTTCAATATAGTCCAGATCCGTCGCAGTTGCTGTTCCTTCCTTAACTACATTTCGAAGATATCTCTGAATTGTTTTAATGTGAGCTGGTTGAGATATCCTGCGAAATATCTTAGGTTCCATCTTATTGCTTGTCTGGCCAAACTGATTTTTACTATAGGATAATATCTGAGGTTGCAAAATATTACCTTGATTGGCAAAGGATGCATATATTACTGCCATATGAAGCATATTAAGTGATATTTCCTGTCCAAAAGCAATAGAGCAAAGACTATACTCACTCCAATCTTCAGGATTTCTGAATATTCCCTTGGATTCACCATAAATTTCTGATAGAGTCTGTCGTCCTAAACCCATGTCATTATATCTATTCCAGAGCTTCTCTTTTCCCACTAAGATTGCCACGCGGCTTATCCCAGGGTTACTGGAATGTACTATTACACCTTCCAAAGGCAATTTACCCATGAGTTCATGATCACGAATTGTTCTTTTAGTATAACCATAATCAAAAACCAGAGGACTGCAATCTATCAGTTCGTTCTCCGAATATAGATTATCTTCCAGAGCAAGAAGTGCTGTGATCGGTTTCATCGTAGATCCCGGTTCCATGCAGTATGATACTGGTAAATTGGAATAAGACCTTAAAGTAGCTGTTGATTCATTATGATCATTTTCCTGCTCACCTGCTAATGCCAGTATCTCTCCAGTATGCACATCCATGATCACGCCCATGGCATTTTTAGCCTTGTATTTCAATAATCCTTCATGTAATTTCTCTTCCAGAATTTCCTGATAACGAACATTGATTGTCAAATATACATCCTGTCCATGAATAGGGGTTCGCGATTTAAGAGAAGGTTTAAGTACTTTATCACCTAAAGCATCTTTAATTACTTCTTGCCAACCATTTTCACCGCTTAGTAAATTCTCAAAAGTACGCTCAATTCCACAGCGTCCCTTGAGATGTTTGAACCTGTGTCCCCGTTCTCCCTGTTCGTCGGGACTGATGATTTGACTTGTGTCTGCCATAGCCAGTCCCAGCAATCGCGGAGCAAGATCCTGATAGGGATATACTCGTTTTTCCGACAACCTTGTTGCATGCAGTGATTCCATCAGTTTATCGTTACTTATCTCAAATTCAGGATTTTGATCAACTATCGCTGATACCTGTGTCTTGATTGCTTTGATCTCCGTTATCTGCAGTTTATCAGCCAGGAATATACTGCTGATCCCAGTGGAATTGATCCTTTCTGATATCCATCCTTTATCTCTTCCTGTCACGCTAGAGAATACTTCACTGATCAGGTTATATACTTCCCCTTCCTTCTTAGTATCTTTTAACACCTTATGAATTAACCCCTTATCAAGGTCTAACTGATAATAATATTGGGTGGTTACAAGTAAATTACCATTCCTGTCATAAATATTTCCACGATGGTAATATTTTTGTAACTTTGAAATCTTATGTCGTGTATCAATCTCTTCGCTAAGCTCAAAAGGATCAAATAAGGTGATTACTATGAGGTGGAATACTATGTAAACCAGGATCAGATACATTAGTATCTGAAATATTTTCAACCGGCTATCCATCCTAAACTCACTTCAACTGGTTAGGTGGTTCTGTGCTAAAAGCTTCTGCTGTTGGTGTGATAAATCTCAGCAGTGTAACTCCTTTTTCTCCTCCATCCTGTTCCCACACTTGATAAAATGCATAATCATCAAATGTGACTGGAAGCTCTAAGCCTAATTCCTCCTCTGCAAGCCGACAGAGATTCTCTCTACTTTTCTGTTCATTATTTGCCGATAATAAATCATAATGGCTCGTAAGTAACACTTCATAGTTCTCATCCAGTTTATCTGTCTTTGTATTAGTACGCAGAATGGTATCCATATTCAAAAAATAGGTTAAAGTGTAAGCAAACACGACAATAATAAATAAAGCTAATAATTTTCTACTCATAATCCCCCCTGATTATTAGATTCGAGTAGCATATCGCAACCTGGCAGAACGGGCTCTAACATTATCTTTATCCCCTTCTGAAGGTGTGATATCAGGATGAACTTCCAACCTTTTTTGCTTATTGCATAGGCACCGGGGTATTGACGGGTGACAAATGCATGATAATTGCTCAAATACAAAATATTTCTTTGTGATACGATCTTCTAAACTACTATAAGTTATCACTACTATTCTGCCACCCGGGTTTAGGATATTGACCGCATCCTTGAGAGCGGACTTAAGGGTTTCAAGCTCTTGATTTATCAGTATTCGTAAAGCTTGAAATATTCTTGTCCGGGCTTTGATCTTTAGTTTTGAACGCGTCGATCTGTCTATAATGGACGCTAATTCGGATGTTGTGGTCAAATGATTATCTTTTCTATAATTACATATTGCCTTTGCTATCTGGTAGCTCTCTCGCTCTTCACCATATTCCCTGAATATCCTGGTTAGTTCATTACAACTATATTCATTTACTATCGTCTCTGCTGTCAATTCACCAGACTGGTTCATTCGCATATCCAGTCTGCCTTCTCTCATATAACTAAATCCGCGTACGGGCGTATCAATTTGATGGCTCGAAATACCTAAATCAAATAAAATAGCGTCTATTGATTTGATTTCCTCAAGTGCAAGTCTTGTTCGCAGATTAACAAAATTATCCTGGATTATAGTGATCCGGTCACCATACTCCTTTTTAAGATATGAACATTGATTGATTGCATCAATATCCTGATCAAAACTGAACAGCTTCAAATCAGGTTCATGCTCCAGAATTGCTTTGGAATGCGACCCTCCACCCAGCGTGCAATCAACTGCCACGCTGCCAGGCTTAAGGTTCATTGCCTTTATACTTTCATTCAGCAGGACTGGTATGTGGTAATTCGACATAATCCATGTCCTCCTCAGCAGTAAATGCTTCCGGATCACTAAAGGTTTCAATCTTCTTTCTATCATACTCTTCGTTAGTATATATTTCCAGGTGATCACTCACACCCACTACTGTTACTGATTTGGGCTCATTTAAAAAGCTGTAGTGCAAAGCTGAAAGTTTAATTCTGCCCGAAGTATCAAGTTCTGTCGGTGGAGCACCAAACAGCTTGTGACGGTAGATTTGCTTACGGTACTGCGGTTTTCTATAGCTGTCAAGCCGCTCTTCGTAATCATACCATGCCTGCAGGGGAAAGATAAGCAAACGCCGGTCTCCAATAGTAACAAAACATCTGGGATCATCAAGAGCCCTGATCATCTTGGCAAATATCTTTGGGATCGATAAATGCTGACGATTAAGATTCATTTCAGTTGGACCCAGTATATCTCTTGGAAAATCCATAACATCTCCCTGCATTAATATGATGAGAA
>JAVCDJ010000025.1 GCA_030765845.1 Candidatus Stygibacter australis | reverse complement strand
TCAAGTGAAATGGATAATAATACAAGTTGACGGATTAATTCATCAGCATGTTGCATAAGATATACTGATTTTTGCTTTTTTAGCGATTTTTCAATGTATTTGAATGTTTTTTCAATTTCACCAAGTAAATTAGCAAATTGTTTTGCTTTAATAAGGTCTTCTAAATAATATTTAACTCTATTTGCAGTTTTATTTTTTGTAGTAGTGATACTTAACATTTCTATTCTTTCTGATAGTTGACTGAATTTTTCAAATTCACATTCTATATCTTTGACATCTGATGGGATAACTCCGAATTTATGTTCTGTTTTTTCAATTTCTTCTAAAAGAATTTCAAATTCATTCTTAGTTTTTTCTTGCGTTATACTATCTGGAACATTAGGGGCTATGTCATCCATAGTTTCTATAGTATTATTCAATTCTTCCATATAGGTGAAAATCATTTCTAAATCTTCTGATTTCACCATAGGTATTTGTTCTTGATAGAATATCCCTAACCATGAAAGTTTCTGCTCAGCAACGTTTAAATTTCTTTCCTTAAATAGATTATCTTTCATAGAAAAAATAATAATCTTAACCATATTAATAAGTGAAATTTCACCTGGATATTTTCCTAACCCATTAAGAATCCAAAAAATCGCCCTGTCAAAATTTCCTTCTTCTTTACATTTCTCACTTTTCTTGATTAAAATTTTAATCTCTTCAGATTTTTCCATGATATTTCCTCCTTGTTCTGTGTTTTCATAATTTATTTTTTACTTCCCAGCCCGTTTTCTCAATGTATCTATCTTTGTATCTTTTCGAATTTTACGAGCCATTATTAAACCTCCATTTACGATATAACTGCAAATCATTCTCAATTAGATGAAGACATACTCCAATCACGAAAGCATCATCAAGATAACCGATTACAGGAATAAAATCTGGTATCAGGTCAATGGGGCTAAGTAGATAAATTAAAGCAAATGTAACTGATGCTATTACCCACCAGGGAACTTCTTTATATTCCCCCTTAATATAATCTATTAACATCTGCAGCATCACAATGATATCCTCAAGATATCTTCCCATCACTGGTATATTCCTAACCATTTCTAAAATCTTTTCAGATTTCGAGATTACTCTTTCTACGTCATCAGTCGTAATTTTTTCGGCTCCCTTGTTAACAAAATCTTCATTAATTTTGCTTTTAGCATTTTCAACTCTTTCACCTTTTGACATGTATCCTCCTATTTAATAAATATTTTCCTTTGTTCTTCCAACTTCATTTTACCTGCAATGCAGAGCAATGCTCTAACCCCGTATGTTTTACCATATTCGGTGTATAATTCAATATGCTGATCT
This sequence comes from Candidatus Stygibacter australis, assembly GCA_030765845.1. NCBI lineage: Bacteria > Pseudomonadati > Candidatus Cloacimonadota > Cloacimonadia (SeqCode) > Cloacimonadales (SeqCode) > Candidatus Stygibacter > Candidatus Stygibacter australis. Next base: position 5,926 of record JAVCDJ010000025.1, on the reverse strand, counting down.
AATGTCTTTGATTTTTTAATCTCAACTACACGCAATAAATGCAATAAAATGCTTGAAAACGTAGCTACTGGCATGGCTATCATCGCCATTCCTACAGATGATGATAATAACATTGACCCCCAGCTTTTAAATCTTTTTTCCAAATACTTTAAGTGTTTTGTACTGCCCGATAACAGTAATATCAAGGCATAAATAACCGTCTCTTCTTTAATTTCTTTGGTTTTAGTTGCTTTTTCGTGTAGCCAGGCTAATGTTTCCAAAAGCAAACTGTCTTTCTCCTTCATTTCCAAAGGCTCTTTCCCTTTATGTTCATCTTCCCAGCGGACAATTGTTGCTTCACTCACTTCCAGCATAGCTGCCAGGTTCTTTCTGGTAAGATTCATCTCTAATCTAAAATTCTTTAATTTTTCAGGACTCAAAATTCCACTCCTTCTATTTAAACTGAGACAATTCCAAAATTAAAAATATATATGTCAAGAAAATTTATTATTAATTAACAATATATATTTTGTCCTGACAAGTTAATAATATAGAAAATGATGCCTTGATCTATTCCATACCGCTCATATATCAGAAATGTAATGTAAGACTATTTCACCACCCAGACCATTTTGATCTGAATTTATCTTGAACTGGATATTTTATCAAGCATGTAGATCAATCGTCCCTGATTGATTTCAATGGACTTAATCAAGGACGATTAAGCTACATCTTCTTATCCGTGCAAATCCGTGCCATCCGTGGCAAATCGAGTATGGCGATATTAGGATTCCTCTCACCAAACCAACTATTGGGAAAGGAAAAACTTGATGAATAAATAGACTGAGTTAAATAATAAGGGACAGACAAATTGCCCGTCCCTTCTAATAGCAAGTATCCAAATCTATTTCAGTAAAATTATCTTCCTGGTTTCCATTATATTCTCTGATTGGTACTGCAGCAGATATATTCCACTGCTCTGCTCTGAAGCATTCCAGGTCACTAAATGCTTACCTGCTGTGAATTCATTAGAAATCAGGGTACAAACTCTCTGACCTTTGATATTATACACTTCAAGTAATATATACCCAGATTCCTCCAACTCAAAACTGATGTTTATTTCCGGATTAAACGGATTGGGATAGACAGTTAAGTTATTGACCATCTCAATATTATCACCCAATTCTATCTCATAATACTGCTCATTGGCAATCAGCTTTATTTGTTGATAGTTCAGTTTTACCGGAATTGATAGAAATTCTCCGGTAATCGGGTATGCTGCTGCTAATGCTATCCGGTTTTCATTGCTGGCTGATATTATATTCTCCTGGCATTTATAGTTCTCAATTTCTTCGTCTAATGTTAGATATAGCGAATACAACTCGCTATTGCTTGTAAACCGTAAAATCCCATCTTCCAAAGTAACACTAATATCAGCTTTCTGACAGACAATCTCCTCGCGGAAAGTTTCTACCGGAAAGGCATAAATGAGTCCCACAAAATATTGAATTACAAGTGAAGCATCATAAGCACCAATCTCCAGATTCCCACTCACGTCAGCAGCAGTGATTTGCCAATCTTCCCAAGGCAAAGGTGCTGCCGGCTCTGGATCAATACCTACCACGTATTGCAGAATTAAAGCCGCATCATAAGCTTCAACAGAGCCATTATCATCAATATCACCGTAATGATGTCCCCATAACTCGTTAACAATTACCAGAGTAGAGTCCATATATTCGGGACGACATATTGCGTCATCAACCATGAAAAATACATATTCACTGCCAGTCCAACCTGGCTCTGCTGAAAAGGTTACCTCCAGATCAATAGTTTCAACCCAAATATTTTCCGCAGGTTCATTAATAATCAATAAAGAATCTCCATCTGCATCATAAACAAACTGGTGAAAATCAACCGTCAGTGATGATCCCTCATCAAATGAAAAATTATCCGGTAAATTAATCTCAGGCGTGTCGTTGATAGGAGTTACTATTACTATTGTTTCATCTGAAGCAGTGGTTCTGCTTTGATTGTCATTAATTGTAAAAGTAATGATTTCTGATCCATTCCAGTTAGTGGAAGGAGTAAAAGTTACCCCAAAGCCGTTAATTTCAATATCAATATTTTCATGAGCGTCAGCAGTTAATTCAAATTCATCACCACCAAGGATAAAAAACGCGAAATTAACATATAATTCTGTATCCTCTTCAAGTGTGAATGAGCAGGGCAAATTTATTAATGGAGGATACATTACTGCTTCAACGACTATATCAACTTCATCTGTAGCTATTTCCCTGCCTTGCTGATCGTCAATAGTGAATGTCAAAAGCTCAGATCCATTCCAGTTTTCCATTGCAGTAAATGTCACAATCAGACTGTCTATATCAACATTAATATACAAATTCCCCGCACAGCTAAGCAGTAAGTCCACATCGTCCACATCGTTCACAAATTCACCGAAATCCACCACCAGACTTTCATCTTCCAAAAATGTAAAGTTGTCCGGCAAATCAATAGTCGGTGGATCATTCTCGGGTTCAACAATGACATTCACGATATCATTGGCAGATAAACGAGCCTCCGTGTCATAAACAGTGAAGATAATTGTTTCAACTCCATACCAGTTTTCAGAAGCTGTAAAAGTGACTATATGCTCTTCAATATTGACAATCACATGCACATAATTTTCCGAAACTATAATCAATTCATCGCCATCAATATCATTAATGTATGGTGCAAAATCCACTACCAGGCTTTCATCCTCATTAAAACTGAAACTCTCAGGCAATTCTATCTCCGGTGCATCGTTTATTGGAGTTACAATCACTTCCACACTATCAAAAGCTACTGCTCTGCCTTGCTGATCGTCAACTGTAAATGTCAATAGCTCAGAGCCAAACCAGTTCTCAGTTGCCGTAAATGTCACAATCAGACTGTCTATCTCAACACCAATTTCCAAATTCCCAGCACAGCTAAGCACTAAATCCACATTGTCCACATCATCCACAAATTCACTGAAATCCACCACCAGGCTCTCATCTTCCAAGAATGTAAAACTATCCGGTAAATCAATTTCCGGGTCATCATTAACTGCTATTACTTCAACTGTGAAAATATCTGTCGCTGTAATCCTACTCACATTATCGGTAATGGTTACAGCTACCTCCGTCAATCCATACCAATTAGCGACAGCACTGAAAACTACCTGCAGATCTTCATATATGGCAGACAGGCTATCTCCTTCAAATTCTACTGCAGCTATCGTAAGTAAATCAAGATCAACATCATCCACATAAGATGTCAGATCAAAGTTTAAGCTCTCGTCTTCAAAAAAGGTAATACTCTCCGGTAAATCTATCTCCGGTGGATCATTAACCGGTTCAATGGTAATCTCTATATCCAAAGAAGCCGCTACTCTCCCGGAAATACTCTCATTTGCTTTAGAAAAGATATTCCTCGTTGATCTGGAGTAGTCCTGATTTTGTTTTTCACTTATAAGATCATTCCCTCTCTCTATGTAACCATCATCAGCCGTAAAAGTAATGACCTCGGTGCCATACCAGTTCAAACCACCAGACAGTATAACAATCCCATCCTCAATTTCTACCATAATACTATCATTGCCTGAATTATAAAAGCTCAACGAATCACCATTCTCATCAGAAAAGATGTAATTCAAATCCAGGTTGCTATCAATCATATCTTCATCAAATGACACTGCTGTTACCGGATTTTCCACAAAGGGTGGTGAATTGAGTGAAGTAATGTAGTTTTCCTTTTCTATTATTATCACATCCAAACCATAAATCGCATTCAGGGTAACAGTATAAACGCCAACCGGGAATTCCCAACTCACGCTTTCACCAGCAGCATCTATAACTTCATCATTATCAAAATCCCACTCGTAAACATCTGCAGGATAATTAGCCGTAACTGTAAATTCAACAATCAAAGGAGCATTACCAGAAGTTATATCGGCAGAAAAATCTATCTGTAATGGCTCTCCCTGATATTCATAAGCTCCTATATCAATAATTGCATTTTCACCTGCAAAAACACGCGGATTTCCATTTAAGTCATATTCAGGTAAATTCAAACCTGTTGTATCAGGAATTCCGGCATTGATACACGGTGAAATATACCGCAACTGGAAATTCTCATTTGCTGCATCCACAAAGAAAGGATTCGCCCCCAGAACATTATTCCCTTCATCTATTGCTCCAGGTGGAAAGGTTTGATCTTCTAAAAGGCAGTAACTAAGATGAGGAGAACCGGATTCAATATAGATATTAGCACCTTCTTCAAAAGGTCCATTGCCATAGACTAGCGAATTAGTGATGTATGGGCTTGATGATTCTTCGCAGTAAATACCATAAAGCAGATTTCGGGTGCTCAAATTGAGTGATTTTTCATATTCACCAGCATTAACTTCAATTCTGGTTCTGTCGAGTCTTCTTTCGCTGACGGAAAGTGAAATTGTGTTATTGATCAGTGGAGGACTTGAACTGTAACATCTGATCCCAATACCCCCATAGGTTTCATTAGCAATATAGCCGTTATTATAAATAGCGTTTCCGATGATTTCCGTATTGGAACTTGACCAGCAGAGGATACCACCATAAATATTATAATGAATTTTATTATTGCGAATAATGGGCTCAGAACTATATGAGATATCAATTCCGTAGTAGCAATTGGAAATATCGCAGTTTTCCACAATAGCAGATGAATTATTAAAGGAGATTCCTCCGAAGAAGATATCACTGGTTATCAGAGCATCTGCATATTCAATATTGCAGTGAGAAAGAATACTTGTTGTATCTGCTGTAGAAGTGAAATAAATCATTCCCCAATAACCATCCTCGCCATTTCTTGAAAAAGTAATCGGACTTTCTGATGAACCAACAGCTTCCAGCTTACCATTAACCTGCAACATCCCCTTATCGAAGTAATCCGAACTTACAGTATTCATTGAGCCGGTTTTAAACTCAACTTCTACTCCTGGTTCTATAGATAACGTTGAACCTGCCGGGATAGTTGCCTTACCAATTATAGTATAAGGAGAATCATCTAGTGTCCATATTCCCGAAACTTCTTCGTTGTGCTCAATAATATTTCCTTTGATTGAGAATGTGTTATCGGATACATTTGTTATCTCATTATTACCATTATCAGTTATTCTGATCAAGCAATCATCAGAATCAATTCCTGGAGCAATCCAATCATTATATTCACCAGTATTTACAGCAGAATTACTAATTGTTGACCAGTCAGCTCCATCAAAAAACTCAATTGTAACTGTAGAACTTGTATCACTTCTAATCCAGGTAATAAGAAAAGAAGAACTGCTCTCAATAAACTCTCCTCCTAAAGGAGATGTTACCCAAAGCCAATCTCCGGTCTGCTGATATTCATAAGCTCCAATGTCAACTCTGCCGTTACTGATACGCGAATTACCGACTAAATCAATTGAATCTAAGTTAGTTGCATAGAATGAACCAGCGTCAATGGCGGGGGAATCAGATTGCAATTCAAAATTACCGTTTAATGGATCATCGAAAAGAGGATCTGTATCTAAGATGTTACCTCCAATATTATTAATTAATTCTGGTAATTCACTTCCTTGTATCAATGAATTACAAACATAAACAAAATAATTAGCATCGAAGGATTGAGAATTATCCCAAATAATAGAATTAGCAACATTAACATATGAGCCAGAGTAATTACCAATAGCTGTTGATTGATTGTTAATAATTGTGTTATTGATTATAACTGATGATGCACCCGAAATAGAAATAGTCCCACCAGTTAAGTTGTTTGTTATTAAGTTATTGTAAGAATTACAGATACCACCATAGTTATAAATCCCGCAGGTATTATCTGCAATTATACAATTAATCAAATTGATCACACCATAATTTAACCAAACCCCTCTAGCTTGGTT
>JAVCDJ010000024.1 GCA_030765845.1 Candidatus Stygibacter australis | reverse complement strand
CATTTTATATGCCTGCTTATATTTATCCAGAGATTTTTCCCCTTCACCTAAAGCAGCATATGCTGCAGCAACATTATAAATTGCAGACGCCTCATCAACAGTCATATCTCTTTCTTTGAAATATTCAGCTGATTTCTGATAGATTTTCAGGGCTTCTTGATACTTTTTCTGGTCATATACTACATTGGCAAGATTCATCCGAATTGAATTCTGGCTTAAGCTGTTAACTTCCAGAGCATTTTGCAAAGCCAATTTAAAATAAATTTCAGCTTCTTTCACTTCTCTCATTTGAAGATGCACTGATCCCAGGTTGTTATAACAACTCATCAGTTCTGCTTTATTATTTATTTCAAGATAAATATCAATTGCTTTCAGGAAGACTTTTATTGCTTTGGAATAGCTATTCTGCTTATGAGCAATGCTGCCTTTCAGGTTATACGCTGTTCCCATAGCAGGTTTTATCTCAAGTTGCCTGCTGCTGTCCAGAAGATGATTTGCCCATAGCTCAGCTTTCAGATAATTTCCACCATAGAAATTGGCGTAGGCTAAATGGACATAAGCGCTAAGAATTGCCCGTTCATCTTGCATCTCTTTTGCAATAGCATATCCCTTTCTTGCTTGTATAACACTCTCACGAGGGTCCGATTTGCATAAATACCTGGAGTAGTCTAAAATTGCAATAACTTTGTCTCTGCCTGTAGAACTCTCAATCTTATCAGTAAATTTCTTTCTTTCCATCTCGCCACCAGTTTTTATTTAAGATCAATTAAAAACTATCATAGAATATATCTGATTCAGATATTCCATAATCTTTTAATCCTTTTGTGATCGTATTGATCATGCCAGGACTTCCGCATAGATAGGCTTCAGTATTTTTGTTGTCTTTTATCGCATCTTTTAAATATGGAGTTATGTATCCTGTCTTCCCCTGCCACTGATCTTCTTCGCAAGGTTGGGATAATACAGGATGATACTGATAATCTGTCAGTTTGCTTTCAAAATCATTAAGATAATCAGTTAAATATAGATCATCTTTGCAACGAGCTCCAAAAAAATAAAGGACCCTGCGCTGGGAACCGGTTTCATGCAGTAATTCCAGCATGGATTTTATGGGAGCCATTCCTGAGCCACCAGCAATAAAAAGAATATCTTTCGACGTATCTCTTATATAGAAATCACCATAAGGTCCAGTGAATTCTACTATATCACCTTCTTTAAGATATTCGTGTACCCAGGTTGTGCAAATCCCCTTGGGAACTTGTCTAATAATTACCTGAACCATATTTTTGGAAGACTGATTTGATGAGATTGAATAAGCACGTGAAACAGATTGTTTCACTTTGCCATATTTGGCTGAATGGAGTTGTATATATTGTCCCGCTTTGAAATCTATTGCTAAATCTATCAAATCCAGAGTTAATTCCTTAATATCATAAGTATAATCCTTAATACTGGTAACTTTGGCCTTGAATTTTCTAATATTGAAAATCGCTTCAGGAAGCTCAATTTTTATATCTTTTTTAATTTTAACCTGACATGATAATCTGATATTGTCTGAAATTTCTTCGGGACTAAGAAATGGCTTCTCGGTTGGTAATAATGGCCCTCCACCATCAATAACCTTGCATTTACAAAATCCACAACTACCCCTGCCGCCACAGGCAGAAGCCAGAAAGATATTCTTACTATTTAAGCTGCTCAGCAGTGAAGATCCACCCTTTACCTTCTCCTGACGTTTTCCATTAATATCAATATTACATTCACCATAATCTGCCAGATACTTTTCAGCGATCACAAGTAGCAGTGCCAGCACTCCACCAGTGATCATCATTATTATTGTGGTCTGCAATACCTGATATATCATGATGTCACCTTATTGAATTGCTGCAATACCGGAGAAACCGATAAAGGCAAGTGCCATGATTCCAGTAATTATCAAAGTAATCCCTGCTCCACGTAATCCTGCTGGCACCCGGTTCAACTTAAGTTTTTGCCTGATTCCAGCCAGGCTTAATATCGCCAGCAGCCAGCCCAATCCAGCTCCACCACCATAAGCAATAGATTGAAGAAAGCTGTAGTTACGAATTATCATAAATAATGACACTCCCAGAATTGCACAATTAACTGTGATCAAAGGAAGGAAAATTCCTAAAGTGTAATATAGTACAGGTGAAAACCTTTCCACGAATAATTCTGTTAATTGCACAAATGCTGCGATCACAATTATAAAGATTATGTATTGCAGATAAACTATATCCAGAGGTACCATTATCAAATGATAGACAGCATAATTAATTGCAGTAGTGCACACCATCACAAAAAAGACTGCTACGCCTAATCCGAAAGAGGATTCCACTTCCTTCGATACTGAAAGAAATGAGCACATTCCCAGAAAATTTGTCAGGAGGATATTACTGGTAAATATTGCAGCAAAAAAGATTACGATAGCATTAATTTCCATATTGACCTATGCCTTCTTTCTCTTCCTGATTTCCACAATCCAGATCAGCATAGCCAGCAGGAAAAATGCACTGGGTGCCATCACCATGATCGACCAGCGTGTCCACCAGCTTCCCAGAACTTGATAGCCAAAAATTGCTCCGAAACCAAATAATTCCCTTATAAATGATATGATCAATAATACCAGAGTATAACCAACTCCAGCACCAATGCCGTCAATCATACTATCCAGGGGACTATTTTTAATTGCAAATGCTTCTGCCCTGCCCATAATTATGCAATTAGTGATAATAAGCCCCACATAAGGCCCAAGTTCCTGGCTGACATCTGGTAAAACTGCTTTCAGAAATAAATCCACAAGTATTACATAAAAAGCAATGATAAAGGTTTGGGCCATCATCCTTACTCTTGAAGGTATCAGGCTTCGTATCATAGAAATTGTGAACATGGATAGTGCCAGAGTAAAGATCACGCCCAGTCCCATTACCAGGCTGTTTTTCATTTGATTTGTTACTGCCAGAGCAGAACAGATTCCTAATATTTGCACCCAGATAGCGTTTTCGGTAAATGCACTTTTTATAAATATCTCTTTTCTACTCATTTAATTTACCTTTCCGCTACTGAAATTCTGCTTATACAAAGTTTCAAGTTCATCCTGAATCGCAGTTATTACTGCTTTACTACTCACAGTAGCACCCGTTATCTGAGATACTTGATCGGTCTCTGGATCCTCGCTTTCTTCTATCATCTGTAACTTAATAAATTTATTATCCAGATAAAACCTTTTGCCAGTAAATTGCTCTTGAAACCAGTCCTCAGTTATCCTTGCTCCCAAACCCGGTGTTTCTCCCTGGCTGATGATCTTGATCCCCAGATAATTACTGAAATCAGGATCTATTGCCACCAGCAGCTTTATTGTACTCCATAAACCTTTTGCTGAAACGGGAAATACGTATCCTGATCTAATTCCATTTTGACTAAATTCATAATATTGATGATCTACTGGGTTTTGCAATGTTCTCTTAGTTATATATTTATTATATATCTTATTAATTTCCTCAGGAGTATAATCTTTGATAAGTTTATTATTCAGTTCAGCAATTTCACCTTTGTATAAATCCAGCAGATTAGTTTGCAGAGTTAGCTCCTGATACATTTGCACTCTACCTTTTGATAATTGATAAGAAAAAGCAAGTATAAATGTGAGAATAGCAGAAAGGATGATCATGAAAAATACCGGATATAATCTGCTATCCCGAAAACTGATTTTCTCTTTCACTTGTTTCTTCCTGATCTGCGGTTAAAAGCATATTCAATGATCGGTGAAAAAGTGTTACCCAATAACAGAGCAAACATGAAACCTTCAGGAAAACTGCTGAATTTGCGGATGATCACTGTAAGTAAACCCACCAGAATTGAATTTATCCAGATGACTGTCTTATGTTTGGGCATTGATACCGGATCTGTGATCATAAATACCATTCCAAACATCACACCACCAGCAAATAAAAAATATAGGGGATTTGTGCCATAGAAAATAAAGCTGAATAGAATAAATGATGCTATCCCACCAATCATTGGCTGCCACTTGGCTGTTTTTGTGAAAACCAGATACAATGCACTTATAATTATCAATAAGCTTGATATCTCACCTATACATCCCGGGATATTTCCCAGAAAAAGATCTCCTAATCCACTCACACCTTTATCACTCATTTCAGTAATTCGAGTTGCTGCAGTAAGTGCTTCTGGATTTGTCCAGCTGCCGAAACCTCCCGGTAACCTTACAAATGGCTGACTCCATTGAGTTCCCATGTGTCTGGGAAAAGAGATAAATAAAAAAATCCTGCCAACAAGAGCAGGATTAAAAGGATTCATTCCAAATCCACCAAATACCATTTTACCTAAAGAAATTGCGACCACAGCACCCACTGCTGCCATCCATAAAGGAATCGTCGAAGGCAATATCAACGCCAGTAAAGTGCCTGTAACCCACACAGCGCCACTGATCTTTCCAGGCTTTTGACCTCGTACAAAAAGATATTCCATGATAACAGAAAAGATATTCGTTACAGCTATCACAGCTATCACTCTCCAGCCAAACCGGAATACAGCATATATGATAATAGGGATCAAAGCATATAATACCCGGTTCATCACTTTCTGCTTCATGAATATGTCTTTCAGCATTTTTCCTTCCTGGTTGGTAGTTATGTGATAATATTACACATGCTTATGTCCGGAAAAATATTTCAAGAATTGTGCTCTTTCATAAAAAGCAGGATCTTTGATCTTTTTCTGGCTCAATTTACCTCTAAATTCATCGATATTCTTATAATTGTGATTATCCATCCACTGCTTCAGGAAAGCATTGCTTGATTTCATTGCTCCCACACCTTCAGTGTATAAACTACTTACTATCTGCACTGCATTAGCTCCAGCAAGAAGCATCTTCACCACACCAATACCATCATGAACTCCCGTTGATGAACATAGATCACAGTCCGTTTTATCATACATTATTCCTATCCAGCGCAGTGACATATGAAGATCTGACCTGCTGGAAAAAATATCTCCAGAAACCATTTCCATTTTCTCAATATCAATATCTGGACTATAAAACCGGTTAAAGAGTACCAGTCCCCTTATCCCCGTATAAGAAAGATCACGCAATGACTTTGCAACATTCTCAAAATAATAGCTGACTTTCACACTTACTGGAATAGTAGCCATTTTTGCTATCTCTCGAGCTATCATTAAGTATTCCTTACGAATAGTCTCATCCAAAACAAGTGGATCTGAAGGTAAATAGAAAATATTTATTTCCAGAGCATCTGCTCCTGCTTCAGATATTTCTCTGGCATAATCTGTCCAGGTACCTGAGCGATAACAGTTTATACTGGCTATCACAGGTATTGATACTGCAGCTTTTAACTTTTTGATAAGCTTCAAATAATCATCTAGAGCGTGCCTTTTCTGAAAAAATGATAACATCTCATTAGCTTCAGGATAAGAACTTAGTGCTGTCTCCTCATCAAATTCCCTGATTTCTTTCTCAATCTGCTCCTCAAATAAAGAAGGCAGAACTATTGCTCCCGCTCCAGCTTCTTCCAGCTTCTGAACTGTCTCCAGATCTCGGTTCAAGCCACAGGAACCTGCTATGATGGGACTTTTTAATGTTAAACCCATATAATTTATCTGGGTATCTGCCATCTTATTATTCCTCCCTAATTATTTCTTAGAATATCTTCATCATAAAGTTTTTCAAATCTCAATTTATGCCCGGTCTCTTCTTCTGTCAACCGCATAAATACTCCCCCAGTTTCAGTGCCTTTAAATCTTTCAGCCAATTCAGTATAAAGTTTTTTAGCCGCTTCTTCACGCTTCATAGCCACGATCAATATATCCTGATAACTCAAGTTTCCGTGTGGTTCCTCGGCTACCAGATATTCACTTATCTGCAGATCTTCAACATTTTTATGCTCTATTTTTTCTGCTCCCTTGTCCAGAATATTGGAAAGCACCGTGATATGACCGCGTTCCATCATTTCAAGTTCCTTCAGCATTTCTTTCTGACTGGCAAACTTGGTTTTTCCCTGCAAATCCTGATAAAATTGCACTGCTTCTCTTTCACGCTCGATAGCAAATCCGATTACGGCTTTAAAATCTTCTCGTTTCATTTTTATTTCTCCTTCTTCTATTTTTTTTATCTCTAAAAATTATTTTTCAATTATTATTGTCAATATAAGAAAATGCTGCCTAAGCAGCATTTTCCATATTAATTTTGTCTGGTGTCACTGTAAGAATGATTAGTCCATAGGACTAAAAAGGTCTTTGCCAACACCACATTCAGGACATGTCCAATCTTCCGGCAAATCCTCAAAGGATACATTGTTATTTTCAGCCGGATCATAGATATAACCGCAAGCATCACAGATAAATTTCTGCATTTTTCCTCCTACACTAATAATTTTCAGTTAAAATTTCAAAATACGCCTGCGGATGTGCACATACTGGACACTCTTCCGGCGCTACTATAGACGATACTACATGACCGCATTTACGACATTTCCAGAATACTTTACCACCTTTCTTAAAAACGGCAAGATCCTTTACATTATTCCAGAGCTTACGATATCTTTCCTCATGATGTTTCTCGATTAATGCTATTAATTTAAATAGCGTTGCAACATCTGGATAGCCTTCTGCCAATGCAACTTCTGCAAAATGAGGGTATAGTTCTGACCATTCTTCCTTTTCTCCATTTGCTGAATATTCCAGATTTTTCATAGTACTATCCATTGCCACGGGATATCCCGCACCATTGATCTCTACTACCTGTTCGTTCATGCCGTGTTTTAGTAATGCTTTAAAGAAAAGTTTAGCATGCTCTTGTTCATTTTCTGCTGTTTCCAGAAAAAAGCCGCCTATCTGCTGATAACCTTCTTTCATCGCTATCTTACTGTAATAAGTATAACGATTCCTGGCTTGTGATTCACCGGCAAAAGCTTTCATTAAATTTCCTGCTGTTTGAGAATCTTTGAATTCCATTATTACTCCTATACTATTCTATTTTGGTTCCCAATAACACCGTTTGGGAGAGATTATTTCTTCGTCTTTCTTAAGTTCTTTCATCACTTTGTCAACTACTGTTTTTTCCAATCCGCTCAATTCTGCAATTTCTCCTGCTTTCAGCGCTTTTCCTGCTTCATGCAGTACCTTCAGAACTTTTTCCTTACTTTCCATGATCAACCTTTCCACAATCCATGAAGATTACACCATTCCAAAGCATACAGTATTTCTGATTTCTTTACGGGAAATTCTGCTTCAGGAGCATCACCCGGTTTCAGTTCATGACGGTAAATCCCCTTAGCTGTATGAACTTCTATGAATTTGATATAGTGATTTTCAAGCATTGGATGGGCAGCATTTTGACCTACTTTCACCAATACTCCCTTAGCTGTCTCTTCTATATATGGTACATGCTTTTCAGTAGTTGCATCCTCTTTCTTAGCTTCAAGTTTTATCATTTTTACGCCACAGCAGGTCAAATCCTGTGCACCTTCATTCAATACTTCCACTACATTGCCACATCTCTCACAAAAATAAATCTCACGTAATGCTGTCTTCTCCATTATTTTCTCCTTACTATTTTGTTGTTACCGGCGGTGTAAATACTCTTCCTGCCAGTTCTTTGTCTAACATTAAAATTCCGTAACTATGATCTCCCATCCTTGTTAACCGGTTCACATAGTCTTCCATACTTGCTTCTTCTTCTACCTGTTCATCCACAAACCATTGCAAAAAACCTCTCGAAGCATGATCATTATCTGCTATTGCTATATCCATCAGGTTATTGATCCTGCCCGAAACATAAATCTCATGCTCATAGGCAAGTTCAAATACTTCCTGAATTGATATAAAATCCCCTTTCGGCTTTTCAATCGTATCCAATTCCACCCTTGCTCCACGCTCATTCACATACTGATAAAGCTTCATCGCATGAAAATGCTCTTCCTGTGCCTGAACTACAAAGAAATTCGCAAATCCCGGAAGATTTTCACTTTCCAGATATGCTGCCATTGATAGATAATAATATTCTGAAAAGAACTCCTTATTTATCTGGTCATTTATTTCTTGTGCCAGTTTTTTTGATATTTTCATTCTCATTGTTTCTCTCCTTGTTATTTAACTTTGAAGATATTCAAGAACCGCTTCATAATCGGGCTCTTCCACTATCTCCGGCACTAATTGAGAATAACCAATAGTGCCATCTGATTCAATTACGATCACTGCTCTTGCAAGTAAACCTCGCATTGGACCATCAATGATCTTCACTCCATATTTTTCACCAAATTCCAGAGACCGGAATATACTCAATGTCTCCACATTATTTAAACCTTCTGCTCCGCAAAATCTTGCCTGGGCAAAGGGCAGGTCTGCTGAGATACATAGCACATAAGTGCCTGGCAGCTTTTCAGCCATAGCATTAAATCTTCTCACTGATGCTGCACACACGGATGTATCCAGACTCGGAAATATATTCAATATCACTCGACTGCTCTTGAATTCTGCAAGTACTACATCGCTCAGATCATTTCTGGTTAGCTTGAATTCGGGAGCTGCTAAACCGATTGGTATCATATCTCCACTTGTATGGATTATATTTCCTTTTAACTTAATTTCACTCATTACTTTCTCCTGTT